>NZ_JBVAYU010000006.1:0-269949 GCF_055412745.1 Pseudarthrobacter woesei | reverse complement strand
CCACAGCGCCGATGGTACTGCACCCGGGAGGGTGTGGGAGAGTAGGTCACCGCCGGACACTATTTACAAAATAGTGGTCGAGAGCCTCCAGACACAGTCTGGAGGCTCTCCCGCATTTAACCCCCCAACCCCAAAAGCGGAACACAAGCCGGCCCGGCGTCCTCCCGCAACCTCTCCCGCAACCTCACCGGACACCGCCACAGAGCGTGCCGGACCTGAGGAAGCGTCGCCGTGAACCCGGCCGAACCTGAGGGAGGATCGCCCCGCACGCCGCGGAACCGCAGGCAGCGTCGTGGAAGGGTGCCTGGGTAGTACAGTGGAGCGCCGCCGGCGGCGCTTCGGTGCCGTCCGCTGTCGGCGAAATATCACCTCCTAAGTCCCCGATTCCCGTGAATTTCCCCAAAAAAGGCCGAAAACACGCGGAATTTGCCACCTCCACGGCGCCAAGCTGGTAAGTTTTCGAACAGTGGCTTGTGCGCATGCCGTGTGCAGGCTCCAGAAATCATGACCGTCCAGGAGGACATAAATGGCTAAGAACCGTAGTGAACTTGTTGCAGAGGTAGCAGGCAAGGCCGGCACCAGCCAGGCAGCCGTCAACTCCGTGCTGGATGCACTGTTCGAGGTCTTCGAGACCTCTGTCGCCGCAGGCGAAAAGATCACCATCCCGGGCTGGCTCGCAGTTGAGCGCACCGACCGTGCAGCTCGCACGGGCCGCAACCCGCAGACGGGCGAGACCATCCAGATCGCCGCCGGTCACAGCGTCAAGCTGACCGCCGGATCCAAGCTGAAGGCTGCTGTCGCCAAGAAGAAGTAGTCTTCTTCGAACGCCTCAAAGGAGCGGCAACCTTAGGGTTGCCGCTCCTTTTGCATTTCGCGCAGTGTGCGGTTACCTGCGCCGATTCGGCGAGCAGGCAGGCGTAGCGGACAATGGAGCTGTGCCTTCCGCAGCAAATCCCCGTACCACAGCAGCCCAGCCAACCCCGCCTCGGGGAGCGCGAGGCCGTGCTTCCGGCCCCGGCGGGATCCCCCCGATCTGGCAGCTGGCCGGCCTCCTGGCGCTGTTTGTGGGCCTCGCAGCGGCGCTGCTGTTCTCCGGGGCCGCAGCGTCCCGCCAGGTCTCAGACCCCGGCGCCCTGGTTCGCTGGGGACTTCCCGTCAGTAAAGCCGTCCACAACGTGTCCCTGGCCACCGTGATCGGCGGGCTGCTCTTCGCCGTCGGCATCCTGCCACGGAGCCTCGCACGTTCGCGGTCCAAGGACAAAGACAGGGACAAGGACGCACCGGAGCATCCCGCGTTCACCCGCGCCCTGACCTTGGCAGCAGCGGCCGGGGCCGTCTGGACCCTTTCCGCGATCGCCGTGCTGGTGTTGAGCTACTCGGACATCGCGGGCCAGGCAATCTCCGGGGATCCCGAGTTCACCCGGTCCCTGGTCTACTTCATGACCGATATCGAGACCGGCCGGGCCTGGCTGGCGGTCGTTATCATCGCAGCCGTCGTCACCACCGCGCTCTTCGGCGTCCGCTCCCGGGGCGGTCTGGCAGCAACCCTGGTGCTGTCCCTGATCGGGCTGGTGCCGGCCGCGCTCATTGGCCACTCCGCCAGTTCGAATGACCACGAAGGCGCCATCAACTCACTCGGCCTGCACCTCGTGGGCGTCTCGGCCTGGGTAGGCGGCATCATTGTGCTGGCACTGCTCTCCGGAGCCTTGACCGGAACCACGGCCGGTGGCAAAGCGGACATCACCGAGCCCACGCTCCGCCGGTTCTCCTCGCTGGCAGGCTTCGCCTTCGTCCTCGTCTTCGCGTCCGGCGTGATCAATTCCGCCATCCGCATCACCAGCTGGGGCGACCTCTTCGGCTCCGCCTACGGGCAGCTCATCCTGGCCAAGGCCGCCGCGACCCTCGTGCTGGGCGGTGTCGGGCTCATGCACCGCCGCTGGGTCATTCCGCAGCTCGGGAGCCAGGGCGGTGGCCTGCCCGCCCGGCGAGTGCTCTGGCAGCTCGTCGTCGTCGAACTGCTGGTGATGGGGGCGACGTCGGGAATCGCCGTCGCGCTGGGCCGTTCGGCGCCGCCGGAGCCCACCGCCTTCGCTCCCGACGCGACTCCGGCCTTCATCCTCTCCGGCTACGATCTTCCGCCGGAACTCACGCCGGAGCGCTGGCTCACCGAGTGGCGCCTCGACTGGCTCTGGGTCGCCGTCGCGGTTTTTGGACTCGTGACTTACGTCCTCGGCCTCCGGAAGGTGCTCAAGCGCGGCGACTCCTGGTCCTGGTTCCGTGCCGTCAACTGGGTGATCGGACTGGCCGTCCTGACGTACGTAACCTCAGGACCGCCGTCGGTCTACGGCCGGGTGCTGTTCTCGGCGCACATGGTGGATCACATGGCGCTGACCATGGTGGCCCCCATCTTCCTCGTCCTCGGCGCGCCAGTGACACTGGCGCTGCGGGCACTGACGCCGCGCAGGGACAGCTCCCGCGGGCCACGCGAGTGGCTGCTGGTCTTCATCCACTCGAAGTTCTCCCAGCTCGTGACGCACCCGCTGTTCGCGGCTGCGAACTTTGCCGGTTCGATCGTCCTGTTCTACTACTCGGACGCTTTCGGCTACGCCATGCGCGAGCACGTGGGCCACGAGCTGATGAATCTGCACTTCGCCCTCACCGGCTACATCTTCGTGCTGACCATGATCGGTACCGATCCCCTGCCTCGGCGCGCGCCGTACCCGATGCGGCTGCTGCTCCTGCTGGCCACGATGGGCTTCCACGCCTTCTTCGGCGTCGCGATCATGGGCGGCACGGGACTTCTGGCCGCGGATTACTTCGGCAACCTCGGCCGCACCTGGGGCCCCTCCGCCCTGCTGGACCAACAGATGGGCGGCGCGGTGGCCTGGGGCATCGGGGAGGTGCCCACCCTGCTGGTGGCAATCGGTGTCGCCGTTATGTGGTCCCGCTCCGATGCGCGCGAGTCCAAACGTACCGATCGGGCGGCGGACAGGAATAACGACGCCGATCTCACTGCTTACAACGATATGTTTGCCAAGCTGGCCGAGCGCGACGCCAGGCTTGCCGAACACAATTCAAAGCTGGAAGGACGCTGATGACCGAAACCGTACGCACCCACCTCCGGGTCCGGGCCTCCGAACTCGTGGGCCGCAACTGGCTGAATACCGGCGGCAAGTCACTGGACCTCGAATCCCTGCGCGGCAAGATTGTGCTGCTCGACTTCTGGACTTTCTGCTGCATCAACTGCCTGCATGTCCTGGATGAACTCCGCCCGCTTGAGCAGCAGTACTCCGAGGTCCTGGTGACGGTCGGCGTGCACTCGCCCAAGTTCGAGCACGAGGCCGATCCGGTGGCCCTGGCCGCGGCCGTGGAACGCTACGAGATCCGCCACCCGGTCCTGGACGACCCCGAACTGGACACCTGGAAGGCCTACACCGCCCGCGCCTGGCCCACGCTGGTGGTCATCGATCCGGAGGGCTACATCGTGGCGCACCTCTCCGGCGAAGGCCACGCCGACGGCCTTGCCGTACTGATCCCCGAACTGATCGCCGAGCACGACGCCAAGGGTACCCTGCACCGCGGCGACGGCCCCTATGTGGCGCCGGAGCCGACGTCGGGCACCCTGCGGTTCCCGGGCAAGGCCTTGTACCTACCGGCCGGCCGCGGGGTCGGAACAGCCACGGAGTCGGGCTCCTGGCTGGTCACCGACACCGGCCACCACCGCCTCGTGGAGCTCTCCACCGACTTCCAGACCGTGCTGGCCAGCTACGGCTCGGGCGACAAGGGCCATGCCGACGGCAACGCCGCAACGGCCCGGTTCAACGAACCCCAGGGACTGGTTCTGCTCCCGGAAGATGTCGCCGCCGAGGCCGGCTACGACGTGGTGATAGCCGACACCGTCAACCACCGCCTCCGCGGGCTCTCCCTCGCGGACGGATCCGTCCGCACCCTGGCGGGCAACGGCGTGCAGCGGCTGCTCGAGACCGGCCCGGCGCGGGTCGACGAGGAGGGCGCCGCCTATGGTGCCCGGCTGGAAGCGGATCCGCTGCAGGTTTCGCTGAGCTCGCCGTGGGACGTCGTGTGGTCCGCCAGGCTCAACGCCGTTGTGGTTGCGATGGCCGGTGTGCACCAGATCTTCAGTTTCGCCCCGCTCTCCGGCGCGGTGTCCATCATTGCCGGCAACGGCCTCGAGGGACTCCTGGACGGCCCGGCCGCGGAAGCCTGGTTTGCCCAGCCCTCCGGCCTCGCCGAGGACGCGGACGGCAACATCTGGGTGGCGGACTCCGAAACGTCGGCCCTGCGCAAGCTCGTGGTGGACGACGGCGGCATCACGGTTGAGTCCGCCGTCGGCAAGGGGTTGTTCGATTTCGGCTTCCGCGACGGCGCCGCCGCCGAAGCTCGGCTGCAGCACCCGCTCGGCGTCACCATACTGCCGGACGGTTCGGTGGCGATCGCGGACACCTACAACGGTGCAGTCCGCCGCTACGACCCCGCCTCGGGCACGGTCTCCACGCTTGCGCGCGGGCTGTCCGAGCCCTCCGACGTGATTGTGGACCACACACACGTTGCCGGCGCCGAGCCGCTGCTGGTGGTGGTCGAGGCCAACAAACACCAGCTGGTGTACGTGCCGATCCCCAAGGAAGCCCAGCAGGTGGACGAGGGCGCGGCCCAGACCCACCGGCCTAAGAGCCCCGTGGCCCCGGGCCCGCTGGAGCTGACGGTCCGCTTCACCGCGCCCACCGGCCAGAAACTGGACGACCGTTGGGGCGATCCCACCCAGCTCAAGATCTCCTCGACCCCGCCGGAGCTGCTGGTTTCCGGGGGCGGGACCTCCGTGGGCCTGCTCCGCACCCTGGAACTGGCTTCCGACGTCCCCGAGGGCGTACTGCACATTACTGCCCGGGCCGCGGCCTGCGACGGCCCCGAGGACGCCGAAGGCGAGATCCCGGACCACGCCGCCTGCCACCTGTACCAGCAGGACTGGGGCATCCCGGTGCTGCTGCAGGCCGACGGGGACTCCGAGCTGGTGCTGGACCTGCGCGGAATGGACTAGGCGGGCTCTGGTGCTGCGCCGGACTGGCCCGGCTTTGGCGGCCAAGTCCTTGGATTTGCGCGGCAGCTCGGTCACGGTCCGATCATTGACGGGCCAGTCCAGCCGCCAAGGCTTGTCCACATAGGGCCGAGGCTCCCTGTTGCGGCACACGGAGTCCCTGCATATTGGGTCCATGGATCCTGTGCAGATACTCGGCTCTGTGGGCGGGGTGGCACTCACCCGCGAAGTTGTGGCGAGAGGCGCGGGCGAATCGGCCATCCGAAGCGCCGTCCACAGGGGAGAGTTGGTGAGGCTGGAGCGAGGAGTCCTGGCGCTTCCCGGCACGGACCCCGAACTGGTAGCCGCCCGGCGCTCCAGGGCGTTGCTGACGTGTGCCTCGGCCGCCCCCCGGTTCAGCCTGTGGCTCTTGAACGCTGCAGTGAAGCCACACTACTGGCACAGCAACGGCCGGCGGTCCGGTTCCTGCGTCAGCCACCGCATGCCGTTGACACAGCCCGGAGTCACGGGAGCCGTGGCCGCCCTGCCCGATGTCCTGCTGCACGCGCTGCTCTGCCTGCCGCCGCTTGAGGCGCTGGTCATGGTCGAGAGCGCCTATGGTCGAGGAGATATCGACTTGGGATTCCTGCTCCGGCACTTAGTGGGAAACCGGTGTGGCCGGGCCCGGGACGTGGTGGCAAGAGTCGAGCGGGGTGCGGATTCCCTTCTTGAGACGCTGGCACGTGTGCTCTTCAGAGATGCCGGAATTACGACCGAGACGCAGGTGTGGATCGACGGGGTTGGTCGGGTGGATTTCCTCCTGGAAGGTTTCCTCATCGTCGAGATTGACGGACTGGCCTTTCACCTTGAATCACGGCAGTTCAAGAAAGACCGGCGCCGTGACAACTCGGCGGTGGTGCAGGGACTGCCGGTACTCCGATTCTTCTACGCCGACGTGGTCTTTTCCCCCGAGGTAGTCCTGGCGCAGGTACGGGAGGTGCTGGCGCGGGGATCGCTGAGGTGGCCGCAACTGAACCGGCCCAGTTTCGAAGCCCTTGGGTCCGGAGAGTGGCGCTAACGCGGCAACAGGGTGGTCAAAACCGGGCCAGTCCGGCCGCCGCAGGCCCGGCCGGATCAGTAGCTCAGGAGCGGGGTGAGCTTTACGGTGTCGGCGACGATGTCCAGTCGGGTGGTGAAGCTGAAATCGTGGACAGCGTTGAGCTCAGTGACGGCTCCGGTGAACAAATCCACCTGGCGTGCCTTGATCTGCGCCTTGCCGTCCAGCGGCGCCACCACCCAGCGACCGCCAAAGGGTTCAATGCTCACCGCCGGGTACTCGGTGATGCTCCAGTCGATGGTGCCGTCAATCACGCGGTTGTTGGTGGCGTGATAGAACGGGCAGTCCGGCTGGAGCTGCTGCTGCTTGTCGGCCGTTTCCGCGCACGTGTCCAGGAACTCCTTGACCTTGCCGCCCACGGCGTCATTCAAGCCGTCGGTGGCTTCGGTGAGCAAATTCAGCGGAGCCGCGGGGACGTCCCGGCCGGACAGGGTGGCGCGGGTTGCCGGCGCGGAGAAGTACTCGCCGTTCAGCGCGGCCTCATACTCGCCCGGGTAGAAGGCGGCGAAGGAGTTGCGGCCGTTGGGCATGTTCACCGGCACGCCGTTCAGCGTGGCCTCATTGGCGTTGACGACGGTGACGTCCAGCACCGGCAGGGCGGCCGGGACGAAGGCCCACGTGTGGAAGAACAGCCACTCCGTGCCGGACTTTTCAAGCAGGAATTCGGTCCGCAACTGGCTGCCGTCAATCGTGTAGTCGATCGGCACCATGACCTGGCTGCCGCCGCGGTCCTCGGCCTTGCCGTACTTCACGCCGCTGATCCGCGAGGCAGCCGTCTGCAGCGCCGTGCCGTCCAGCATGGCGGCGTTGCTTTGCGGCACCGAGGCCCGCAGGAGGCCGAGTGCTTTTTCGCCCTCGCCCTTCTGCAATGCGTCCAGATACTCCCGGACGGGCTGCTGCGGGCTGGCGACGGAATCGTTAACCACGTTGACCGCGACGACGGCTCCGGCCACGGCAAGCATCAGGCCCAGCAGCCACCCGGCTGCGATCCTGACCAACCCCTGACTCATTTGCACGTACCTTACGTTACCTGCACCCCACAGGATTCCCCTTGTCACGCCAGCCCCATGTGACGCGCACCGCGTACCCGCCCTGAAGCGCTAGCGGCGCCGGCGCTTCGGGGCGGTGCCGAAGACGCCGCGGAGCAGTTCCCGGCCGAGCTGGCTGCCGAGCGAACGTGCCATGCTCCTGAGCCCGCCGCCGAGGGCACCCCCCAAGGCCCCGGCAAGGCCACCGGCCATTCCGCCGCCGGTGTCCTGCGGTGCCCGCCCCGGCGCCGGCCGTTCGGCAGCGCGCTCCGGCGCCGGCGCAGGCCGGCTGCTCGGGCGGCCGAGGATCTCCTCCTCGATCCGCCGGGCCTCGGCGTCGACGTCCTCGGGGTTCCCGGTGCCGCCCGGAGCGGCCGGGGCAGTGGCAGCCGCGCCGGTGCCGGCGGCAGCCCTGCCGCTGATCTTCTCGTAGGCCGAGACATTGTCCACCGCGGTGCCGTACTTGGGGAGCACGGCGGAGCCGGCCACGGTGCTGGAAACCAGGGCGTCGCTGCTGGGGCCCATGACGGATTCCGGCGCGCGGAGTCGGGTCAGCGCCACGGGGGTCGGGGCGCCTTTCTCGTTCATGACCGTGATGACGGCCTCGCCGATGCCCGCGGAGGTGAGTGTTTCCTCGAGGTCGTAGTCGCTTATCGGAAAGGTGGAGACGGTCGCCTTGAGCGCCTTGGCGTCCTCGGGCGTGTAGGCCCTCAGGGCGTGCTGCACCCGGTTGGCGAGCTGCCCCAGGACCTCGGCCGGGACATCCCTGGGCGTCTGGGTGACGAAGAAGATGCCGACGCCCTTGGAGCGGATCAGCCGCACGGTGGTGGTGATCGCGTCCAGAAAGGCCTTCGAGGCGCCGTTGAACAGCAGATGCGCCTCGTCGAGGAAGAACACGAGCTTGGGCTTGTCGAGGTCGCCGGCCTCGGGCAGCTCGTCAAACAGATCCGCGAGCAGCCACATCAGGAAGGTGGAGAACAGCATCGGCTTGGTCTGGAGGGTGGGCAGTTCCAGGCAGCTCACGACGCCGCGGCCGTCCGGGGCGGTGCGCAGCAGTTCGGCGGTATCGAACTCGGGTTCGCCGAAGAACTTCTCCATGCCCTGTGCCTCGAGCGTGATCAGCTCGCGGAGGATGACGCCGGCGGTTGACTTCGACAGCCCGCCCAGGTCTTCGAGTTCGTCCTTGCCCTCGTCCGAGGTGAGGAACTGGATGACGGCCCGCAGGTCTTTCAGATCGATGAGTTCGAGGTCGTTCTTGTCCGCGAAGTGGAAGACCAGCTGCAGGCTGGATTCCTGCGTGTCATTGAGCTCCATGATGCGGGACAGCAGGATGGGGCCAAAGGAGGTGATGGTGGCGCGGACAGGAATGCCGTTCCCGTCGCCGCCGAGGGCCAGGAACTCCACCGGGAACGTCTTGCCGGACCACGCCTGGCCGATGCTGTCGGTGCGGGCCATGAGCTTCTCGGTGCCGGTGGCGGCGGTGGCCAGCCCGGAGAGGTCGCCCTTGATGTCCGCCAGGAAAACCGGCACCCCGGCGGCGGACAGCTGCTCCGCCATCATGTGCAGGGTGACGGTCTTTCCGGTGCCGGTCGCGCCGGCCACCAGGCCGTGCCGGTTCATCATGGCCAGCGGAAGCCGGACGGGGGCGTCCTTGCGGACTTCGCCGTCGATGATCGCGGCGCCCAGCTCAATCGTGGGGCCCTCGAGGGTGTACCCCTTCTGGATGGTGGCGACTTTATCTGCGGTGGATTTGATGGCCATGCGGACAGCTTAGCCGGGTCCGGCAAGGCCTGACCCGGCTTCGGCGGGTGTTGTTTCGGCGGTGCTATTCGGCGAGGGCTTTGAGGACTTCCTTCGCGACGTCCTCGCTGGACTGCGGGTTCTGCCCGCTGATGAGGTTGCGGTCGCGCACCACATGGGAGCTCCAGGCGCCGGCGTTCTCCACGAGGACGCCCTTGTCCTTCAGGGCGTCCTCCACGAACCACGGCGTGTTGGGGCCGGTGCCGCCGTTGAGTTCCTCCTCGTTGGTGAAAACGGTGAGGCGGCGGCCCGCGAACGCGAACGCCCCGGCGTCATCCGTGGCGCTCAGCAGGGCCGCGGGGCCGTGGCAGAACGGGGCGATGACCTTGCCGGCCCTGTCCGCCGCGACCAGGAGCCTGCCGAGCTCGGCGTCCTGGAAGAGGTCCGTCATGGGGCCGTGGCCGCCGGGCAGGACCACGGCGTCGTAGGCTGCGGGGTCGATGTCGGCCAGCGCCAGGGGTGCGGACAGCTCGGCGTCGATCCCGGACAGGTACTTCCGGAAACCATCGGCGCGGTCCTGGCCGCCGGCGGATTCGGCGGCGAGGCTCACCTCGTCGACCGTGGGCTTCGCGCCGCCGGGGGTCGCGAGGTGGACGGTGTGTCCGGCGTTGAGCAGGGTCTGGTGCGAAACCACCAGTTCCTCCGCCCAGTAACCGGTGGGGTGTTCGCTGCCGTCACGCATGGTGAGGGAATTTGCGGCGGATACGACCATCAGAATGTTAGCCATGTCAGGCTCCTGTTCTGCCGGCCAGGCGGCCGGCGGGGTAGTGGAAAAGGTTTAGTGTGCAGCTTCGAGTTCGGCGTAGGTGGCGTCATCGAGGACGACGCCGGCCGCGGCCAGGTTCTCTTCGAGGTGCTTGACCGTGCCGGTGCCCGGAATCGGCATCACGACGGGCGAGCGGCGCAGCAGCCAGGCAAGGGCCACCTGCGCGGTGGTGGCGCCGAGGCGCCTGGCCGCCTCATCCAGCGGGCCGCCGGGCCGGGCCGGCTCTCCCGCGGAGATGGGGGCCCAAGGGATGAAGCCGATCCCGTTTTCCTCGGCGTAGTTCAGGACGTCCTCGGAGCTGCGGTCCGTGAGGTTGTAGCGGTTCTGCACCGTGGAGACCGTGAAGTACCTTCCGGCTTCCTCGAGTTCGGCCACGCTGACCTGGGACAATCCCAGGGCCTTGACCTTGCCCTCCTTCTGCAGATCGCGGAGCACGGTGAACTGCTCCTCCGGGTCCACCTTGGGGTCGATCCGGTGCAGTTGCAGCAGGTCCAGCGAGTCCACCTTGAGTTTGCGCAGGCTCAGCTCGGTCTGCTGGCGGAGGTATTCGGCGCGGCCCAACGGGACCCAGACGTTGGGCCCGGTGCGGGTGAAGCCCACCTTGGTACCAATCCGCAGCCCCTCCCGGTATGGGTGTAGGGCCTCGGCGAGGATCTCCTCGCTGATGTTCGGCCCGTAGGAATCGGCGGTGTCGATGAAGTCCACGCCGAGCTCGACGGCGCGGCGGACGACGGCGATCGCGGCCTTGCGGTCCGCCGGCTCGCCCCAGACGCCGTCGCCGACAATGCGCATGGCGCCGAAGCCAAGCCGGTGCACAGTGCCGAGGTCCTTGAGATCGATCGTGGCGGATGATCCCGGATGATGTGAGTTGTCATGGCTCATAGGGGCGGCAACTCCCTCAGCCTGCTGAGTATTCCATCCGCCGACGCTCACGGCGGGTTTCCCGGTCTTAGCCGGCGCCCGGAAGTAAGCTGGGGCATGGCTACCCTGGCATTGAAGAAGCTTGTTTCCGCCGCCATCACCCTGGGCCTTGTCCTGCTGGGCGCCGCACCGGCCTCCGCCGCGCCGCCCCGGATATCCGATCCGGTAGGCATCGACGTTTCCTGGCCCCAGTGCGGCAAGACCCTCCCCATGCAGCCCGCCTTCGCCATCGTCGGGGTGAACAACGGCCTCGCCAACACCACTAACCCGTGCCTGGCCGCGCAACTCGCCTGGGCCAACACCGCACCGAACCCGGCGCTCACCTCCCAGCCGCGGGTGGCGCTCTACGTCAACACGGCCAACCCTGGCCGGCAGGGTTCGTGGTGGCCCACTTCGAACCACTATGCCGGCGCAGACGTTGCCAACCCGTACGGTGCCTGTGGCAGCGGACCGGACGATTTCAAAGCCTGCTCCTACATGTACGGCTACGCGAAGGCCTACGACGACGCCACAATCCGCGGGGTCGGCAACCCGGAGGGCTACTTGTGGTGGCTGGACGTGGAGACCGGAAACAGCTGGCAGGCGGACACTGCAGCCAACGTCGCCGACCTGGAAGGAATGGCCGCCTACTTCAAGAGCATCGGCGCGAAAGTCGGCCTGTATTCCACCGGCTACCAGTGGAGCCGGATTGCCGGGACGGTCCCGGCAAGTAGCCCCCTCGCGGGCCTGCCAAGCTGGCTGGCGGGGGCGCGGTCGCTGGCAGGCGCGAGGTCCAACTGCTCTTTGCCGGCACTCACCCCGGGCAGCCGCGTCGCCCTGACCCAGTATGTCTCCGGCGGGCTGGACTACAACTACCCGTGCAAGTGACGCGGCGTCCGCATCAATAGTGTCGCTAGAACGGCTCTGCAGAAATATCCCGGAGCCCGGCGTCGTTGTGGCCAGTGTGCGCGTGCCGGAGGCCGGTGCGCCTGCTGAAGACGCTAAGACACTGTCCCGCAACGAAAGGCCGGCTTTTTCCGTGACTGTTCCGCTTTCCATTCTTGACCTGGCAACCATCGGCAAGGGCCAGACGGCGGCAGAGAGCCTGGCGGGAAGCGTAGCCATGGCGCAGCTCGCCGAAAAGCTGGGGTACCGGCGGGTCTGGTACGCCGAGCACCACAACATGTCCGCGATCGCCTCCTCGGCCACCAGCGTGCTGATCGCCCATATCGCCGCGCAGACCGGGAGTATCCGCCTCGGCGCTGGCGGCGTGATGCTGCCCAACCACTCGCCGCTGACCATCGCCGAACAGTTCGGCACCCTCGAAACCCTGCACCCTGGACGGATCGACCTGGGCTTGGGCCGCGCGCCGGGCAGTGACCAGAACACGCTGCGGGCCCTGCGCCGGGATCCGATGTCCGCTGACAGCTTCCCGCAGGACGTGCTGGAACTCCAGGGCTACCTGACCGGCCCCACCCGCATCCAGGGCGTAGAAGCCACACCGGGCAAGGGCACCAACGTGCCGCTGTACATTCTCGGCTCCTCGCTGTTCGGAGCAAAACTGGCCGCGCAGCTGGGATTGCCGTACGCCTTCGCCTCGCACTTTGCGCCGAACGCACTCCAGGACGCCGTCGCCGTCTACCGCCGCGACTTCCGGCCCTCCGCGCAGCTGGACGCCCCGCACGTGATCGCCGGCGTCAACGTGATCGCGGCGGATTCCGCCTCCGAGGCGCAGGAAATGTTCCAGGCCACCAAGCGGGCCCGCGTCTCGCTGTTTTTCGGCAACGGCAAGGTGTTCAGCGATGACGAGGCGGACCTGATCCTGGATTCGCCGCAGGGCCAACACCTGGCACAGATGATGAAGTATTCCGCCGTCGGCACCCCGGACGTTGTCCTCGACTACCTGGACACGTTCACCGCCCACGCCGACGCCGATGAGCTCATCGTGGCGCACCAGAGCACAGGCGCCGGGGCGCGGCTTCGATCCGTGGAACTGCTGGCCCAAGGCGCCGGACTCGTGCGGGTCTAGGCGGCCCTACCGCTCCTTGCGGGCACCGGCGGCCGCGCTCACCGGAAAGATCTGCGGTGCAGTAAATCCGGCGGAGGCGAATTCCCGGGCAATACCCTCCGCTACCCGGCCCGCGTCGCCGTCCCGGACCAGGGCGATGGCGGCTCCGCCGAAGCCGCCGCCTGTCATCCGTGCCCCGAGCGCACCCAGCTCCTGGGCGGTGACGACGGCGAGATCCAGCTCGGGGGTTGAGATTTCGAAGTCGTCGCGCATGGACACATGCGATGCGTTCAGGAAAGGTCCGATGGCGGCAGGACCAGCGGTCCGCAACGCGGCAACGGTGTCCAGCACCCGCTGGTTTTCGGTCACGACATGTCGGACCCTGCGGTAGGTCTGCTCGTCCAGGAGTTTGGCCGCGCGGGGGAGGTCCATCCCACCGAGGTCACGCAGCGCCTTCACGCCCAGGACACGGGCGCCCTCCTCGCACGAGCGGCGGCGGCTGGCGTACCCGCCGTCGGCGTGGGAGTGGCTGGTGCGGGTGTCGATGACGAGCAGGCCGAGCCCGGCGCCGCGGAAGCCAAGCGCAACGATCTCCGTTTGCAGTGAGCGGCAGTCCAACAGGATACCGTGGTCCGGCGTGCCCAGCAGCGAAGCGGACTGGTCCATGATCCCGGTCGGGGCCCCGACGACGACGTTCTCGGCCAACTGGCCGATCCGGGCCAGCTCCTGCCGTCCCAGCCCGAGTTTCCACAGCTCGTTCAAGGCCAGGGCTACTGAGCATTCGACGGCGGCCGAGGATGACAGCCCCGCCCCGGCCGGGACGTCGGAGCTTAGGGCCAGATCGACGCCGGTGAAGGCCGCTGCGGGGGCGGCCTGCGCGAGTGCCCAGACCACACCGAGGGGATAGGCGGACCAGCCGGTCAAGGAGCCGGGATCCAGCCCGTCAAGGCTCGTCTCCACCACTCCGGGGTAGGCGCTGCTGGCGACCCGGAGAATCCGGTCCGTGCGGGAGCGCGCCGCCACGACCGTGCGCTTGTCGATGGCGATGGGAAAGGCGAAACCATCGTTGTAGTCCGTGTGCTCGCCGATGATGTTGACCCGGCCCGGTGCGGACCACAGGCCGGCCGGCTGGACACCGAACTCCTTGGCGAAGAAGCCGGTCCCGCGCTGCAGGAGATCCTGGGGTGAAGATCCGGTCATGGCTGAATGGCTTCCTTGAGTCGGGCGGCGGCGGTTTCCGGCGGGATGTCGGCGATGAACGCGCCCATCGCCGCCTCCGAACCGGCAAGATACTTGAGTTTGTTTTCTTCCCGCCGGGGCGAGGTCAGCTGGAGCATCAGCCGGATATCGTCCCGGTGGGCCCGGACCGGGGCCTGGTGCCAGGCGGAGATATACGGTGTGGGCGTCGCATACAGTGCATCCACGCCGCGCAGCAGACGGCCGTAAAGCAGGGCGAACTCATCGCGTTCCGCGGAACTGGTGGCCGCCAGATCGGGAACCTGGCGGTGCGGGAGGATATGGACTTCCAGCGGCCAGCGCGCCGCGAAGGGGACGAAGGCTGTCCAGTGTTCGCCCTGGAGCACCACCCGCCCGGACTTCTGCTCGAAGTTGAGGACGTCCTCGAAGAGTGAACTGCCGTAGCTCTCCAGCGAGCGGATGAGTTGTTGGGTGCGCGGTGTGATGAAGGGGTAGGCGTAGATCTGCCCATGCGGGTGGTGCAGCGTCACCCCGATCTCCTCTCCGCGGTTCTCGAAGGGAAACACCTGCTGGACGCCAGGCATGGCGGAGAGTGCCGCCGTCCGGTCCGCCCAGGCCTCCACTACGGTCCGCATCCGGGACAGCGACACTCCGGCGAGCGATCCGGTGTGTTCGGGGGAGAAGCACACGACTTCGCACCGGCCCACGGACTGCAGCCGGCGGCCGAGCCCGATCCGGGACAAATCGTCGAGCCCCTCCGGTCCGTCCGGACCTTCCAGAGCCGGCCCGAAAGACGGTGATTTGTTCTCGAATACCGCAACATCGTAAAGGCTGGGGACTTCGGAGGGGTTCTCCGCCGAGGCCGGCGCCAGCGGGTCCAGATGCGCCGGGGGCAGGACCACGCGGTTCTGCCGGGCCGACGCCACCGAAATCCATTCGCCGGTCAGGACGTCCTGGCGCATGGTTGCCGTGGCCGGCCGGGCCGCCGGTTCGCGCAGGTCCGGTGACCGTTCCGGGGACAGCGCGGTATCCGCATCGTCGAAATAGATGATGTCGCGGCCATCGGAGAGCTGAAAGGACCGCTTGGCGATCTTGGCCATGCTAGAGGCCTTTCCCTGCGTCGGTAACTTCGTGGGGAACCGCGTCGGCAGCGGCGTAGCGGCCCGCAGCGCTATCTGCAGAAACTGCCCGGACATACAGCAATACGCCGTGTTCCGGGTTGAGGACCGGCATCGGCAGACCGGATTCGGCCAGGAAACGGCCGGTCGCCTCAATACCCGAGGCCAGCCAAGCGGGCGGGACTATCTGGGTGAAGGTATGCCCGGTCCCGGCACCCGGGTAGGCAAGCCGCACCTGGTATTTTCGCTCCGGCCGCAGCCCGGGCAGCGCCACCCGTCCCGGGACTTCGGCGAACGACGTCGCCACCGACACCAGCGCGAACAGCGCTTCGGCGCCGTCGTGGGAGACAACGCCGTGCAGCATCAGGGAGGGATCCGGCTCGTCGGCCCGCACCATCCGGCCGCTGTGCAGCAGCGCCCGGTGTTCCTTGTAGGCCGCTATCGCGGCCGCCAGCTCGCGGCGTTCGCCGTCCTTGAGCTGGCGGATGTCCCATTCCAGGCCGAAGTGGCCGAACATGGCCGTGATGGCGCGGAAGGACAGCTCGTGGGTGCGTGCCGTGGTGTGCGAGGTGGTGGGCCCGATGTGCGATCCCACGAGCTCCGGCGGCACCACCACTTCGGTCCAGCGCTGGATGGTCTGGCGTTCCAGAGCGTCGTTGCAGTCCGAGGCCCAGACCCGGTCGGTGCGTTCCAGGATGCCCAGATCCACGCGGCCGCCCCCGGAGGAGCAGCTCTCGATCTCGACCCCCGGATGGGCCTTCCTCAGCTCATCCAGCAGCCGGTACACGGCCAGCGTCTGGGCATGGGCGGACGGGCTGCCGTCGTGGCCCATTTCCGTCAGGTCCCTGTTCTGGTCCCATTTGAGGTAGCTGATCCGGTACTCGCTCAGGAGCGAGTCCAGCCGGTCAAAGATGTATTGCCAGGCCTCCGGGTTGGCCAGGTCCAGCACCTGCTGGTGCCGCCAGCGCTCCGGCAGCCGGCCTGGTAAGGCGAGCCCGGGGGAGATCGGTCCCGGGCCCGAGATCCAGTCCGGGTGGGCACGGGCGAGGTCCGAGTCCTCGTTGATCATTTCCGGCTCGACCCACAGGCCGAATTCCAGGCCGTGCGCGGTGACGGCGTCGATCAGGGGGGTGAGCCCCGCCGGCCAGAGCTGTTCATCGACGTACCAGTCGCCGAGCCCGGCGCGGTCGTCGCGGCGGCCCCGGAACCAGCCGTCGTCGAGGACAAAACGCTCGACGCCGAGATCCGCGGCGGATTCTGCCAGCTCCAGCAGAGTGTCGAGCCGGTGGTCGAAGTACACCGCCTCCCAGACATTCAGCACCACCGGGCGAGGCTTGCCTGACCGGCGGCCGGGATGGTGCGGGCGTCCGCGGAACCACGCATAGAACGCGTCGCTGATGCCGTCCAGCCCGGTGTCCGAGTAGGCAGCGAAAAGCCACGGCGTCTCGTAACTGCTTCCGGCGTTCAGGGTGACCTCGGCTGAGCCGAGCAGCTCCGAGGCCCCGATGATCGAGCGGCCGTCGCCGATCGTTTCGACGAAGCTCTCGTGGTTGCCGCTCCAGCCCAGGTGCACGGCCCAGACCTGGCCGTGCCGGTTGCCGAACCCAGGGGTTCCCGCGGCGAGCAGCAGCGGGGAGTCGTGACCCGTGCGCCCGTGCCGGCCGGAGCGAACCCAGGTGCCCTGCCGCATGGGCAGTCGCTGGGGGTGGGCCTCGCGGCACCAGCGGCCCGTCAGGTCCAGGATTTCCGTTGCGGCACGCCCCACGGGCAGCACCGCCGCCAGTTCCTCGAGCCGGTAGCTGTCCGGGCCCTCGTTGCTCAGGCTGTGCCGGAGTTGCAGCAGCCCGCCGTCGTTGATCCTGATCTCGGTGCTGACGCTGATCCGGGCCACGGGGTCCGACTGCGTGATCACGGCCGAACATTCCGCCGTTTCGTCCTGCACGGTTCCCTGCTGCGTCGTGCCGTTCTTCGCCGTCACAGACACCACACGGAGCCGGGCAGAGAACGCCTGGCCGTCCCGGTGGCCGCGGAGGCCCGGACGTCCCCGCCAGCCGGAGGAGGCCTGCGGGATCAGGCCCAGTGTCACGGGAATGTCCAGGGACGAGGGGGCAACAGGATCGACCAGCAGCGAAAGGTCCGGAAGATCCGGGCCAAGATCGGCGCCGAAGTGCAGCACAGCCGGCTCGCCGGCGCTGAAGTCGACGAGTACGGAGGTGCCGGAGCGCCTCAAATACAGCGGTGCGTGCGCTGGCTCCGGCGGAGGGGCGTTCTCGGACACGGTGGTCGGGTTCAGGTGGTTCACGGCAGCTCCAGGCTTGTCGTTGGCATCGGGTCAGGTGGTGCGCGGCCGGTCAGCCTGCGGCGGCACTGGTGGCGGTCCCCATGCTAGCCAGCCGCAGCCGTCCGACGCGTTCGCCGAGGATGCGCCGGGCCTCGCCGCCGAGCCCCTCGTCGGAAATGAGCTCGTCGGCTTCTTCGAGGGTGGCGATGGTGCTGATGCCCAGGGTGCCCCACTTGGTGTGGTCGGCCAGCACCACGACCCTGCGGGCCGCGGCGACGAAGGCCCGGTCCGTTTCGGCCTCCAGCACGTTCGGGGTGGTGAAGCCCGCGTCGGGATCAACGCCGTGGACGCCGAGGAACAGCACATCCAGATGCAGCTGTTTAAGCGACGAGGTGGCCAGCGGTCCCACCAGGGCATCCGAGGGTGTGCGTTCGCCGCCGGTCAGGATCACCGTCGAGGGGGAAGCGCCCTGGTGGAAGACATCGGCGATCCGCACCGAATTTGTCACCACGGTGATCCGGGGCCCGGTGGAGAGCAGCTGGGCCAGCGCCCAGGTGGTGGTGCCCGCGCTGAGACCGACCGCCATGCCCTCGCGCACCTGGGCAGCCGCTTCGTGCGCGATCGCCATCTTCTCCTCCGGCAGTTGCGTCACCTTCAGCTCGAACCCGGGCTCGTGGGTGCTGGCACCGCCGGGCAGTTTAGCCCCGCCGTGGATCTTCTCCACGGCGCCCGCCGCGTCCAGCGCCTCGATGTCACGCCGGACGGTCATCAGGGATACGCCCAGCAGCTTCGCGAGGTCGGCGACGCGGACGATCCGTTCACGCTGGACCTCCGCGATGATGGCTGAGTGGCGGGCTGCGGCTAGCATTTCTCGTCCTTAGTGAATTGACTGGCTTGTTGAAAGAGGACCGCGGGAGCGGACCACCGCGACGGCGCCGGCTGCCAGGCTGAGGCCGCCGTCGACTTCCCCGCCGCTGATAAGTTCTACACCCGAAAGCGGCAGCCGGACGTCGTCCGTGCCGTGGTTGATGCAGAACGTCCAGTCCGTGCCGTCCTTGCTGCGCCGGACAACTTCCACATTGGCAGGAAGATCAGGCACAAGAGGCTCCACAGCCGCATCGGCGCACACTACGGGAAGGAACCCGGCAAGGCCGTCCGCTGACAACGAGGTGGCCACGTAGTAGGCGCGGCCCTTGCCGGCGTGGTTGCGGGTCACCGCCGGGGAACCGGCGACTGGGCCTTCCTGCACCTGGGCGAGCACCTCGGCCGTGGTTGCCCGGCCGAGTTCGCTCCAACAGGACCCGGCGCCGAAGGCGCTGAGCGGGACCGATTCTCCCTCTCGCAGCGGGAAGAACTCTTCCATCCGCACGCCCAGCAGTTCACTGAAGGCCCCGGGGTAGCTGCCAAGGCGGATGTGGTCATTTTCGTCCGCGATGCCCGAGAAGTACGTCACGATGAGGTGGCCGCCGGACCTGACGTAGGCGTCCAGGTTCGCCACCCCGGCATCCGTGACGAGGTATTGCATCGGCACCACCACGAGACGGTAGCCGGAAAGGTTGTCCGTGCTCTGGCGGAAGTCCGTCGGGATGCCGGCACGGAAGAACGCGTCGTGCCAGCGCCGGGTTTCCGCGATGTTTGAGGAATCCACGCTCGGGTGCGAATCCAGTTCCGATGCCCAGCGGGCGTCGGTGTCATGGATGACGGCGACGTCGACGCTGCCGGACGCGCCGGTCACTACGGAGCCGGCTACCCCGGCCAGGCTGCGCAGCGTCTGACCCAGCTGGACAACTTCCCGCCAGACCTTGGTGTCGGTACCCCCGTGCGGCAGCATCCCGGAGTGGAACTTCTCCGCGCCGGCCCGGGAAGCCCGCCACTGGAAGAAGAGCGCGCCGTCCGCGCCGCGGGCGACATGCTGCATCGAATTGCGCAGCATTTCTCCGGGCGCCTTGGCGATATTGCGGGGCTGCCAGTTAACCGCAGACGTGGAGTGCTCCATCAGCAGCCACGGCCGGCCCTGGGCCCAGCCTCGGGTGAGGTCGGCCGTCGCTGCGAGCTCCTGGAAGTTCCGCGGGTCGTCCGCGATCAGGTAGTGGTCATTGGAAACCACGTCCATCTGTTCGGCCCAGCGCCAGTAGTCCACGGGCTGGTGCAGGCCCATGTTGAAACCCATGAAGTTCGTGGTGACCGGATGCGGCGAGTGGGCACGGATGATTGCCGCCTCGGCCTTGTAGCACTCCAGGAGTTCGTCCGAGGAGTACCGGGCGAAATCCAACTGCTGGGTGGGATTGACCCAGGTGCCTGAGGTTCGCGGCGGCAGGATCTCCTCCCAGGCATAGTAGCGCTGGGACCAGAATGCGGTGCCCCAGGCGTCGTTCAGGGCCTCGATCGTCCCGTAGCGGTCTTTCAGCCAGGTCCGGAAGCCTGCGGCGGCACCGTCGGAAAAGTCGGGCTGGTTGTGGCAGCCGTACTCGTTGTGCACATGCCACATGACCACCGCGGGGTGATCCTTGTACCGCAGCACGATCTGCTCCGTCAGGGCGGCCGCAGCCCGGCGGTAATCCGGGCTGGAAGCCGCAAAGGCCTGCCGTGAACCATAGCTGTGGCGCACGCCGTCGGCCGTCACCGGCAGGGACTGGGGGTACTTATGGCTGAACCACGGCGGCGGCGAGGCAGTGGCGTTGGCCAGGTCCACCCGGATCCCGTTGGCGTGCAGCAGATCCAGCACACGGTCCAGCCAGCCGAACTCGTAGACGCTCTCGGACGGTTCCAGCAGGGACCAGCTGAAGATGCCGACGCTGACCAGGTTGACGCCGGCCTCGCGCATGAGCCGGACATCCTCGTCCCAGGTTTCTTCCGGCCACTGCTCCGGGTTGTAGTCCCCGCCGAACGCCAGCATCGGGGACCCCTCGGAGCCCAGGCGGGCGGTGATGTAGTCCATGCAGTTGTCGTTGTGGTTGGTGTTGAAGTCCACGTTTATCCTTTGCTGGAGCCGAGCGTCAGGCCGGCCACGAAGTGCCGCTGCAGGAGCAGGTAGATGATGAGGGCAGGAATGGCCGTGATCATGGCGCCTGCGGCGATCAAATTGTAATCCGAGAGGAACTGGCCCTGAAGGTTGTTCACTGCCGTTGTGAGCGGGAGCCGGTCACCGCTCTGGATAAAGAGCAGCGGCCAGAAGAAGTCGTTGTAGATGAAAATAACCTCGAGCGTGCCCATCGCCGCGAGTGCGGGCCGGCAGAGGGGGAGAATGATCTCCCAGTACTGCCGCCAGATGCCGGCGCCGTCCACCAAGGCGGCCTCCGTCAGTTCGGAGGAGAGCGCCTTCATGTAGTTGGAGAGGACGAAGGTGACGAAACCGATCTGGAAGGCGGTGTCGACGGCGATGACGCTGATGTAGGTATTGAGGAGGTTCCCGGAATCGCTGATGCTGTACGGGAGCTCAAGCTGCCTGAACATCTGGAACAGGGGAGCCGCAAGGACCTGAGGCGGCAGGAGGTTGCCGGCGGTAAACATGATCAGCAGCGTGACGTTAAACTTCCACGCCACCCGGCTTACGGCGAAGGCCATCATCGAGGCGAAGAACAAAATCAGGATGACCGAAGGGACGGTGATCAGTACGGAGTTCCAGGCATATTGCGCAAATCCGCCCCGGGTCCAGGCCTCGACGAAGTTGTCGAAATTGAAGGAGCCGCCGACGCTGAAGTACCCGTACTTGTCCGTGTCGGCCTTGGGCCGTAACGACGTAAAGACCGTCCAGGCCAGCGGCACCAGCCACATGGCTGCCATCACGGTCAGGAAGATGTGGATGCCGAAGTGCCGCTTTGCCGGGCCCCGGGTCTTGCCGCCGGCACCGGTGCGCTGCCTCGCGGCGACTTTCCTGCCCGCGGCGGCAGGGGCTGGCTTGATGATGCTCATGCCTCTTTGTCCTTTCCGAAGGCCCGGGACAGGTAGAACGTAATGGGAACCAGGGAGATAACCAGGAGGATGACCGCGAGGGCGGAGCCAACGCCGATCACCTGGCCTTCACCGACGAGGTTCTGGATGACGAGGGCGCTGATGAGTTCGAGGCCGTTCGTGCCGCGGTTGATGACATAGACAATGTCGAACGCGCGCAGTGATTCGATCACCGTGATGACGATGATGATCACGTTGACGGGCCGCATGGCCGGGAAGATGACCTGGAAAAACGTCTGGACCGCATTGGCGCCGTCGATCTGGGCCGCTTCCCGCAGGGTGGGGTCAACGCCCTTGAGCCCGGCCAGGTAGAGGATCATGACGTAACCGGCATGGCGCCACGTGGCTGCGACGAGGGCCGCCCAGATGTTGACGCTGGAGTCACCGAACCAGTCGACCGCCTGCGGGGTGCCGGCGGTCCCCAGCAGGAAGTTCAGCAGCCCGCTGTCCCGGTTATAGAACAACTGCCAGATGACGCCGATCAAGGCAAGCGACAGCATGACGGGGGTGAAGAAGATGCTCTGGTAGATCTTGGTGCCGCGGATGTTCTGATCGAGCAGGATGGCGAGCAACAGGCCTAGAGGGGTGGCGATGAGTGCCAGGAACACCAGCCACAGCACATTGTGCTGGACGGCGGGCCAAAACGGCGGGTAGTCGTTGGCGATGAACCGGTAGTTGTCCAACCCGGCGCCCTTGATATCGTCCAGGCTGAGCCCGTTCCACCGGGTGAAGGACAATGCTGCCGAGAGCAGCGTGGGGATCCAGACCAGGACAAGCTGGATCAGGGTGGGGACCCCCACCATGAAACCGAGTACCCATTTGTCCCGGCGGGACATCCGCCGGACCCGCCCTGCCGGGGCGCGTGTGGCGCGTCGTGCCCCGGCAGTAGTTGTATCGCTTGATGTGCTCACTTGAAATTCCTTGCTCGATATCGCGTGCTGCTACTGGGCGGCGTACAGCGATTTGGCCTGGGCTTCCAGGTTCTTGACATCCACGTTGCCGTCCTTGATGAAGGACTGCAGGGCCGGGATCATCACGTTGTTGGCCATGGCCGGCAGCGCATCGCGGTCAAAGAACTGGCTGATGCTCTTGGCATTGCTGATGGCGTCGGCCATCTTCTTGTTCAACGGCGAGAACTTGGAGGTGTCGGCGCCCTTGGCGGTGGCGATATTCGCCGAGTCGACGGATGCGTAGACGTCCTGTCCCTCCGGGGTGCCGAGGTAGGCGAGGAAGTCCTTGGCGGCCGGGTTCTGGCCGCCCTTTTTGGAGAGCAGCAGCCCGTCGATGGGGGCCTCGATTGCGTCCTGGCCTTCCATCGCGATCTCCGGGAACGGGAAGAAATCGATGTCGTCCGCGACCGTCTTGTCCGTGTACTGCTGGGTCAGGAAGGATCCGAGCAGGTACATGCCGGACTTCTTGTCGCCAAGGTTTTTTGCCGAGTCCTGCCAGGTCATGCCCAGGGCATTGGGGTTCTGGTACGGCAGCAGGGCCTTCCAGGTGTCGAACACGTCGCTGACCTTCTTCTGGTCCCAGCTTTCCTTGTGGGCGGTGAGGTCCATGTGGAACTGGTAGCCGTTGAGGCGCATGTTCAGGTAGTCGAACGTGCCCATGGCGGGCCAGCCGTCCTTGTCCGCGAATTCGATCGGGATCAGGCCGTCGCCCTGCATCTTCTTCGACAGCGCAGTCAGCTCATCGAAGGTCTTCGGGACCTGATAGCCCTTCTCGGCCCACAGGCTCTTGCGGTAGAAGAAGCCCCAGGGGTAGTTGTAGTTCGGGACCAGGTACATCTTTCCGTCGGAACCGGTGGACGCCTTCTTCAGGGCATCGGAGTAGTTCCCGCCGATCTTCTCCCAGACATCGTCGATCGGGGCGAGCAATCCCTTGTCGGCGTAGTACTGCATCCGGTAGCCGGCGAACCAGGTGAAGGTGTCGTCGGGGCTGCCCTGAAGGTAGGTGTTGATCTTGTTCTGGAAGTCGTTGTGCGGCACAACATTGGTGGTGGTCTTAATGCCCGACTTCTTCTCAAAGGCGTCCGTGAGGGCCTTGTAGGCGTTCTTGGGGACTTCATCCGAGGAACCGGAACCGAAGGTCAGCGTCTTGGCACCTCCGCTGGCGGCCGGTGCGCTGCCGCCGGTGCAGGCCGCCAGCAGCGGAACGCCTGCCATCGCGACTGCACCCACGCCCAGCGTCTTCAGCAGCGTCCGGCGGTCCCAGCCGCCCTGGCTGGAAGCCCTGCGCAGCGCGTCTTCATGCATGGTCATGGTTTCTCCTTTGAAATCAACGGATGCTGTGAGTCAGATCACATGATAATCAATCATAACCGAACAATAAGGAACCGTAAAGGGCAAAAAGGAACATTATCTGACTCGGAGCCTCGCCCGCGCCTCTCTACGCAGCCGCGGCAGACCGGTACGGGTATTCGGGGAGGACCGACGTCGCCGGCGCCGGCTCCGGCCGCGTCACCGGCGCCCGCGCAGTCCCGGCGGCCGCAGACGTTACATAGCTGCAACCGCCGGGATATCCGGGTGAAATGGGGCCGGGAGGATACTGGAAGTACGTCCGGTTCGGACGCCTCTTATGCAGGCATTGGGGACTACGCGAAGGACTCTGCCCATGCCCACCCCGCTGAACCAGTCCCTCGCCGACTCTGCCCTCCTGACAAGATCGTTGCCGCTGGGGCTGCTCCGCGCCTTCGTCCAGACCAACGCCGCCGACGACGGGCTGACCCCGCAGTTGCTGGCCGAACTCAAGATCCTGGCCCGCACGCCGGGGCTGATCGTGGCCTGCAACTACGGCGGAACGCTGTGTGCCGCGGAGGGTACGTCCACCGAAATCCTGCCGCTGGCCAGCGCCGCGATCGGCCTCCGTGCCCTGGCCGCCCTCCCGAACACCCACACGGCCGTCATCTCCGGGCGGTCGCTGCGGGATCTGGCCGCCGTTTCAAGGCTGCCGGCCGAGGTGCACCTTGTCGGCTCGCACGGCGCCGAGTTCGACATGGGATACGCCCACGGACTCTCCCTCGCCACCGAATCCGTGCTCCAGCAGACCAGCCAGGCGCTCGCCGAGGCCGTGGGCGCCCTCCGTGGCATCACCATCGAGCGAAAACCGGTTGCTGTTGCCGTCCACACCAACCACGCCACCCATGAGGTCGCGGCCAAGGCCGCCGAGCAGGCGGAGCAGATTGCCCGGGCCCACGGCCTGCACTTCATCGTGGACGGCTCGGTGCTGGACCTGTCCGTGGTGGAACCCTCCAAAGCCTCCGCCCTCGAGCACCTGCGCTCGGTGCTCGGCGTGAGCGCCGCCCTCTTCGCGGGGGACGCCTTCAGCGACGAGCTCGCCATGGCCACCCTCCGCGGCCCGGACCTGGGCCTGTGTGTGGGGGAGGGCCCGACGGCGGCAACGCACCGGCTGCGGGATCCGGAGTCGTTCTCCCGGGTGCTGGCTATCCTCTTCGAACTCCGGCGTGCCTGGCTGTTCGGGGAGGACGCCGTCGGCCTGGAACGCCATTCGATGATCGGCAACGGCTCCTCGACGGCGCTTATCACCCCGGACGCGAAGATCTGCTGGATGAGCCACCCGCTGCCGGACTCGGGATCGCTCTTCGCGCACCTCCTCGGCGGGGACGCGGCCGGGCACTTCTCGGTAGAGCCGGTGAAGACCTCGCAGGTCCTGGGCCAGCGCTACGTGGACAGCACCATGATCGTGGAGACCCGCTGGGCCGACGTCACTGTCACGGATTACCTCGAACCGGCGCCGGATGGCATCACCAGCCTGGTCCGGGTGCTCTCCGGTACCGGCGTGGCGAGGGTTGTGTTCGCCCCCCGCCCGGACTATGCCAACGCGCCGTTCAGCATGGAAGCCCGCGGCGCCGAGCTGCACGTCGTCGGAACCGCGGACCCCATCGTCCTGCTAGCGCCCGGTGTCTGTTTCACCATCACCTCGGACGGCCGCCACGCCACGGCCACGGCCGACGTCGACCTGGGGCACGGCCCCGTCGTGCTCAACCTGCGCTGCGGCGACACGGAACCGCAGCCGGCGGCACCCGACGACGAAACCGGGCGGCGGTCCGCCGTCGCGCATCATTCGCGGCGCTGGGTGCAGGAGCTGGAGCTGCCCTCGGTGAAGCCGTCGCTCGTCCGCCGCTCGGCGCTGGTGCTGCGCGCACTGGTCCACGCGCCTACCGGCGCCGTCCTGGCCGCCCCCACCACCTCGCTGCCGGAGGGAATCGGCGGCACGCGGAACTGGGACTACCGGTACTGCTGGCTGCGGGACGGGTCCATGACGGTCAACGCGCTGGTGGACCTCGGTTCGACGGCGGAGGCGGAAGGCTTCCTTGCCTGGCTGGGCCGGATCCTGGCCCACGCGCCAGGGCCGGAGTGGCTGCATCCGCTGTATTCGGTGACCGGGGCGCCGCTGTCCACCGAGGCCATCATCGAGAGCCTGCCGGGGTACGCGGGATCCCGGCCGGTGCGGATAGGGAACGCCGCGGACCACCAGGTGCAGCTGGATGTGTTCGGGCCGATCGCCGGGCTGATCGATGCCCTGGGCTCCCGGCAGGGAGAGCTGTCCGATGCCCACTGGGAATTGATGGTCCAGATGGCCTCGGCCGTCCTGGCCCGCTGGCGCGAGGCGGACCACGGGATCTGGGAGGCCCGCCGCGCGCCCCGGCACCACGTCTACACCAAGGTGATGTGCTGGGTGACGCTGGACCGGGCCGTGCGCACCGCGGCGCGCCACGGCCGGACGGCGCTGCCGGAGTGGGAGTCCGTGGCGGCCACGATCCGGGCGGAGGTTCTGCGCGAGGGCTGGGATGATGGGGCGTCGTCGTACACCGTCGCCTACGACAGCCCGGACCTCGACGCCGCGGTGCTGCATATCGGGCTCTCCGGCCTGCTGGATGTCAGCGACCAGCGCTTCCTGGACACCGTCACGGCGGTGGAAAGGGAGTTGCGGGTGGGACCCACGGTGTTCCGCTACCGGTACGACGACGGCCTGCCGGGGCTGGAGGGCGGCTTCCACATCTGCACGACGTGGCTGATCGAGGCCTATGTGGCGGTGGGCCGGGTCGAGGAGGCCTGGGACCTGTTCGACCAGCTGGTGAACCTCTTCGGCCCCACCGGGCTGCTGCCGGAGGAGTACGACCCGGGCACCGAAACGCATCTGGGCAACCATCCGCAGGCGTATTCGCACCTCGGCTTCATCCGCTGCGCGCGGCTGCTGGACGGGATCCCGAGGAACTAGCGCCGGCCTGGAGCCTTAGCCGGGCTGCGGGCGGGCTACTCGCAGGCGACGCCGTCCCTGTCGCCGTCGAGCTTGGTGTTGTAGCCCGGCTGGCCCACATGGATGGGCGCGGCGCCGGCTGCCCGGGCCGCGGCGCAGTTCGCGTAGTACACCGCAGCAGGAGCCGGGGCGGGGGCAGGTGCCACGTAGGGCTGGGCCGGGGCGGCTTGCTGTACGGGGGCAGGGTCCTGGGCCTGGGGAGGCGGCGCCTCCTGGTTGGTCGGCGCCGGTGCGTCCGGGCAGTCGCCGAGGATCCGGGCCATCGCATCGTGCTCGGCCTGCGTGACCCACAGTGTGTAACTGGCTTTGACCGAGATCTGGCGGGCGACATAGGTGCAGCGGTAGGACTTGTTCGGCGGCAGCCACGTGGCGGCGTCGCCGTCGCTCTTTTTCATGTTGGCGGGGCCATCCACCGCCAACAGGTTCAGCGGATCGTTGGCGAAGGAGAGCCGCTGCGCCGCGGTGAGCTGCTGGGCGCCCTTTTGCCAGGCATCGCTGAGGGCCACGACATGGTCGATCTGCACCGCGGTGCTGGTGGCATTGCCGCGGAGGAAGTTGATCAGGGTCGCCGTATAGGGGTCGTTCAGGACGCCGGAAAGGACCACGCAGTCGCGGGTCCCGGACTTGAGGGCCAGGGCGGTCAGGTCCCGGCGGAGCATGTCGTTGCGGGTGTCGCAGCCGTTACGGTCGACGTCGGCCCACGCCTGGCCAAACTGGTCACGTGAGTAGCCGGTCTTGGGCGCACGGCCCTTGATCGGGATGGTGGCCAGAACATCGAGGGCCTTGCTGGCGAAGGCGGGCTGCGGGTTTGGCGCGCCGACACCGGCTGCGGTGACGCCGGGAGTGGCGTCAGGGTCCAGCGGGGCGCCGTCGGTGGTGGGCGTTGGCGTGGCCGTCGGCGACGAGGTAGCGCTCGGGGAGCCCGCGGCGGCGGCTGCGGCCGGTGCGGTGGCGGGGCTCGCACACGCGGTGGCGGACACGAGCAGCAGTCCGGCGAGGCCGGCCGCGATCCAGTCGACCGCCCCGGTGCCGCGTGCCGGGTGCGGGCGGACGCTGTGTGGTCGGGCGGTCTTCAATTGTCTCCCCAGTACGTGCGTGTGTGCGGGTCGAATCCCCGGCCAGTCACAGCCTACCGGCGCCAAGGACAACGCGGGGTCACTTCGCGCCCATCCCGGGCCCCATCATGGGCGCGAAGTGACCCCGCGTTGTTCCTGGTCGGGGAGGGCACGGTCAGGCGAGTAACAGGGCCACCCCGATCATGGCCGGAACGGCCACCACGGTGGTGATCAGGACGGTGTCCTTGGCGACGGTAAGGCCGGTCCGGTAACGGTTGGCGATCACGAAGACGTTCTGCGCGGTGGGCAGCGCGGAAGTGACCACCGCGGCGAAGAGCGCCTGGTCCTCCATGCCAAGCCCAAAGCGGGCGAACAGATAAGCCAGCAGCGGATGGACAACGAGCTTAAATCCGCAGGCCAGCAGGGTGTCGGCCCGGCGCCCGGACGAGACCTGCAGCGGCCGGGAACCGTTCAGGCTCATGCCGAAGGCGAGCAGCATGGCCGGGATGGCGGCCCCGCCGATCAGATGGATCGGTTCCATCACCAGTGCCGGCACCTGCCAGCCGGTTCCGGCCACCAGGAGTCCCAGCCCGGAGCCCACGATCATGGGGTTGCGCAGGATCATCAGCACGAAGCTCAGCGGGGTGGTCCGGTGGGTGCTCGTGGTGGCGTCCAGGGCCATCAGGAACAGAGGTGTGAAGAAGGCCAACTGGAAGATCAGCAGCGGAGCAACGTAGCTGGCGTCGCCCAGGACAAACACGGCGATGGGGATGCCGAGATTGGCGGAATTGGCCAGCGAAGCGCTCATGGACGACATAAGGGATTCCGGCAGGGGGCGTTTGAACAGGAAGCGGACGATGCCGAAGAAGAGTGCCGCCGTCGCGATGGCTCCGACTGCCGACACCAGCAGGGGTGCTGAGAACACGTCGTGGACGTTGGCCGTGCTGAGGGTATCGAACAGCAGGGCCGGGCTGGCGACGAAGAAAGTCAGAGCGCTGAGCACGGAGCGGGCGTTCTCACCCAGGAGTCCGCGCCGGCCGACCAGCATTCCCACCAGGATGACGCACCAGACGACGAAGAATCCGGCGAGAACGCCTAGCATGCGGCGGTCCGCAGCGGCGCCGGCAGGGAGCGGGTAGTGGTCACCATCCCAGACTAATCAGATTTATTTAGGCAGGGCGCCTGTTGCGGCGGAAGCAGGGCGGGGTGTCGGGGCCCAATCAGGGAGGCTAGTTCAGTGCGGCGTTGTTCAGCGCGTGCGGCGGGCGCATGATCCCGGGGGTATGCCCCTCCGCGGGGTCGTTGCCGATCCCGATAATCCTGTTGTCCTTGTCCACATGGACCACCTTGGGGCTGAACGCCCTGGCTTCTTCCGTGGTCATCTGGGCATAGGTGATGAGGATGACGATGTCATTCTCATGCATGAGGTGTGCGGCGGCTCCGTTGATCCCGATCACCCCTGTTCCACGCTCACCGGCAATCGTGTACGTTTCCAGCCGGGCGCCGTTGGTGATGTCGACGATCGCCACGAGCTCTCCCGGGAGAATGTCGGCGGCCTCGAGCAGATCCAGGTCCACGGTGACGGAACCGACATAGTGAAGGTCCGCGTGGGTGACCGTGGCGCGGTGGATCTTGGACTTGAATATTGTGCGATTCATAACGTGACCAGTCTAGCGTCGGGCCGTCCGCCGTGCTGTGAGCCAGCGAACACCGCTTACATATTACGGGCAGGGACCCGACGGCGGGCTGCCATGCCGGCGTCGGCCTCTCCGCGGTCAGTCCAGCGGCGCCGCCTCGGCGGGGGCGATGGACGCGGCCGTCTCGGCCAGGACTTCCCGGGCCGCCAGGATGGCGGGCCGCTTGGCGCTCGAGCGCCGCACCGAGGTGAAGACCGTCCGGTGCGGGTCGCCCGGGAGGTTGATCAGCCGGGCTGTCGTTGCCCGTCCGGTCCAGACCAGATCCGGCATCAGGGCCACGGCGTTTCCGGACTCGATCAGCCGGATCTGCGCCTGCAGGTCAGCGGTTTCGAATCTGACGTCGGGCTCGAAACCGGCGCTCCGGCACGCCTGCTCGGCCCAGTGCCGGGAAGCAGCACCTCGGGGTTCCATTACCCACGCCAGCTCCGCGGTGTCGGCGAGGGAAGTGATGGACGGCCGGTCCGGGGAGGGTGGCGGAACCGCGAGGCGGATCGCATCGCCCGTCAGCCGGATCCTGTCCAGTTCCGCGTAGCGCGGGGCGGCGTGGCCGGGATACTGCTCGGCGATCACGAGGTCGAAGTCCCGGGCCCAGGTCTCATGCAGGGCCGTTTCCGGTTCCCGTTGCGTCATTTCCACCCGGACCTCGGGGTAGCTGGAGGACATCCGGGTCAGGGCGTCGGGCATCAGCGCCAGCGCAGCGGACTGGAACACGGCCATCCGCACAGTCCCCGTCACCGTGGTCAGCGAGGCCGCGAGATCAGCCTCGGCCTGCTCGAGGGTTTCGAGCAGCTGGGCCGTATGCGCCACGAGGACTTCGGCCTGTGGAGTGAGCTGCACCCGTCGCCCGGTCTTGCGAAGCAGCTCAACGCCGGCTTCCTTTTCCAGCAGGGCCAGCTGCTGCGAGACCGACGACGGGCTGTACTGGAGTGCCTCGGCGACCTCCGCCAGGGTGCCCCGGATCTTCAGTTCGCGGAGCAGGCGTAAACGCCGAACGTCGAGCATCGCTATTCCTTTGTGAATTCTAATGGTTATTGATTAGGAGAAGTCACTTTATCTAATGCAATCGGGCTTGCATACTGTTAGTCACTGAGTAACCCCCATCACAGGGTGGATTGATGGGCGCCACACCTAAGCAGGAGTCCTTGATGAGTACAAAAGATATGACCAAATCGATCATGCGGCGCAAGCCGATTGACGATATCGAAGAAGAGAACAAACACAGCGGCTTGATGAAGAGCCTCGGGCTGTGGCAGCTGACCGCTATCGGCGTCGGCGGCATCATCGGCGTCGGCATCTTCTCCCTCGCCGGCCTGGTGGCCCACGGCAGCGAATCCGAACCCGGAGTCGGCCCGGCAGTGCTGTTTTCCTTCCTGATTGCGGGCCTGGCCTCCGCGGCTGCGGCCCTGTCCTACGCCGAGTTCGCCGGCATGATCCCGCGGGCGGGTTCTGCCTACACCTACGGATACGTGGCGCTGGGGGAGGTGATCGGCTGGTTCATCGGCTGGGATCTGCTGCTCGAGTACATCGCGATCGTGGCAGTGGTGGCAATCGGCATTTCCGGTTACTTCGACGCGTTCCTCTCCGGCATCGGCATCAACATGCCTGTCTGGATGACCTCGACGCCGGACGAAGGCAAAGGCGGCATCGTCAACATTCCGGCGATTCTGGTCTGCCTGCTCGTTACCTGGATCCTCTCCCGCGGCACGCGCGCCTTCGGCCGCTTTGAGCTCGTGGCGGTAGCCATCAAGGTGGTCCTGATCCTCTTCATCATTGGCCTAGGCATCTTCTACATCGATACCAACAACTACAACCCGTTTATGCCCAGCGGCTTCGGTCCGGTCCTGGCGGGGTCCGCCACCGTGTTCTTCGCGGTCTTCGGCTATGACGCCATGAGCACCGCCGCGGAGGAAGCCACGGATGGCAAGAAGCACATGCCGAAGGCCATCATCCTCTCCCTGATCATCGCCATGCTCTTGTATGTCGCCGCCACCCTGGTGCTGACCGGCATGCAGAACTACCAGGACATCGACCCCAAGGCCGGGTTCGCCTCCGCGTTCAACGGCGTGGGCTTGCCGGTCATCGCCACCATCATCTCCGTCTTCGCGGTGTTGTCCATCATGACGGTTATGCTCACCTTCCTCCTCGGTGTCACCCGTGTCTGGTTCTCAATGAGCCGCGACGGTCTGCTCCCCGGCTGGTTCGCCAAGACGGACCGGCACGGCACCCCGCAGCGTGTCACCTGGATTGCCGGGATCGGCTCGGCCCTGCTGGCCGGCGTCTTCCCGATCAAGGCCGTCGCGGACCTGACCAACATCGGCATTCTGGCCGCCTTCGTCGTCGTCTGCTTCTCGGTGATCGTCTTCCGCTACAAGAAGCCCGATGCCCCACGGACCTTCCGCCTGCCCCTGATGCCGGTGATTCCGGCCTTCGGCGTCCTGGCTTCGGCGTTCCTGATGTTCCAGCTGCACTGGGAGACCTGGGCACGCTTCGGAGTCTGGCTGGTCATAGGCCTGGTCATCTACTTCGGCTACGGGCGCAAGCACTCGCTGATGAACCCGGACAGCCCGCGTCACGCAGAAGCAGAGGAGATGCACCGCCACGTCGGCTAGCCGCCGGACGGTCCCTCACCTCCAGGGCGCATACGACGAACCCTCCTCACCTCATGTGGGGAGGGTTCGTCGTTGCGGGGCGGAGGTGAGGGAGGGTCGCCTGCAAGGGGCCGGACGGTGAGGGGGATCCGGCGGTGAAAACCTTCGATTTTTCTAACCTGTACTGCTCGGAAAACATCGCTTTATCTTATGAAAATCCGGTCGCATACTGATTCTTGGAACGGTCCATATTTTGAGAAAGAACGAGTACCAGCCATGACCAAGATTTCAACGGAGTCCGGTGTGAACACCGGCAACACGGCCGAGCACGCACCCGTCTCGGAAGGCTCCCCGGTCCTTGAGGCCGCAGCCCTCGCCGAGGAAACCATCGGGCTGGTACGCCACTGGCTCACCGAAGCCGCACGGGTCCCGGTCGACGCCTCCGCGCAGCAGCTCGCCGGCGTCCTCAAGGACCCCAACGGCCTGGACTTCACAGTCGGGTTCGTCGACGGCGTCGTCCGCCCCGAAGACCTCCACGTCGCCGCCCGCAACCTGGCCGCCCTCGCCCCGAAGGTCCCGGCATTCCTGCCCTGGTACATGCGCAGCGCCGTCCGCCTCGGCGGCACCATGGCACCCGTCCTGCCGCAGGTGGTCATCCCGATCGCCCGCCGCGTGCTCCGCGAAATGGTCGGCCACCTGATCGTCGACGCGACCGACGCCAAGCTGGGCCCGGCCATCGCCAAGATCCGCAAGGACGGCATCAAGCTCAACGTCAACCTCCTCGGCGAGGCCGTGCTCGGCGAGCACGAGGCCTCCCGCCGTCTGGAGGGCACCCACACCCTGCTGTCCCGCCCGGACGTCGACTACGTCTCCATCAAGGTCTCCTCCACCGTCGCCCCGCACTCCGCCTGGGCCTTCGACGAGGCCGTGGAGCACGTGGTCGAGAAGCTCACCCCGCTCTTCACCCGCGCCGCTTCCTTCGCCGCCGGCGGGCAGAAAGCCAAGTTCATCAACCTGGACATGGAGGAGTACAAGGACCTGGATATGACCATCGCGGTCTTCACCCGGATCCTGGACAAGCCGGAATTCAAGAACCTTGAGGCCGGCATTGTGCTGCAGGCCTACCTCCCGGACGCCCTCGCCGCGATGATCCGCCTGCAGGACTGGGCCGCCGCCCGCCGCACCAGCGGCGGCGCCGCGATCAAGGTCCGGGTCGTCAAAGGCGCCAACCTGCCGATGGAGCAGGTCGAAGCCTCCCTGCATGACTGGCCGCTCGCCACCTGGGGCACCAAGCAGGACTCGGACACCAACTACAAGCGCGTCATCAACTATTCGCTGCACCCGGACAGGATCCGCAACATCCGGATCGGCGTGGCCGGCCACAACCTCTTCGACATCGCCTTCGCCTGGCTGCTGGCCAAGCAGCGCGGCGTCGAGTCCGGGATCGAATTCGAGATGCTGCTCGGCATGGCCCAGGGCCAGGCCGAAGCCGTCAGACAAGATGTCGGCTCGCTGCTGCTCTACACACCCGTGGTCCACCCCGCCGAGTTCGACGTCGCGATTGCCTACCTGATCCGCCGGCTCGAAGAAGGCGCCAGCCAGGACAACTTCATGTCCGCAGTTTTCGAACTCAGCGAAAACGAGACTCTCTTCGAGCGTGAGAAGCAGCGCTTCCTCGCCTCCCTCGCCAGGCTCGACGACGAGGTCCCGCCGCCCAGCCGCCGGCAGAACCGCAGCCTCCCTGCCGCGCCGCTGCCGCACGACTCCTTCGAGACCACTCCGGACACCGACCCCTCGCTGCCGGCCAACCGCGACTGGGGCCGCGCCATTCTGGGGCGTGTCCCGTCCTCCACCCTCGGCAATGCCGCCGTGGAGGCCGCCACCATCAACGACGCCGCCACGCTCACCACCGTGATCGAGACCGCCGTGCAAAAGGGCCAGGCCTGGGGTGCGCTCTCCGGCGCCGAGCGTGCGGCGATCCTGCACCGCGCCGGCGACGTCCTGGAGTCCCGCCGCGCCGAGCTGCTCGAGGTTATGGCCAGCGAGACCGGCAAGACCCTCGACCAGGGCGATCCCGAGGTCAGCGAGGCCGTGGACTTCGCGCACTACTACGCAGAATTGGCCCGCAAGCTCGACGACGTCGACGGCGCCACCTTCGTTCCGGCGAAGCTCACCCTGGTCACCCCGCCGTGGAACTTCCCGGTCGCCATCCCCGCCGGCTCCGCCCTGGCGGCCCTCGCCGCCGGCTCCGCCGTCGTGATCAAGCCCGCAAGGCAGGCCTGCCGCAGCGGTGCCGTTATGGTGGAGGCGCTCTGGGAAGCCGGTGTGCCCCGCGATGTGCTCACCCTGGTCCAGCTGGGCGAGCGTGAGCTCGGCCGGCAGCTGATCGCCCACCCCGACGTGGACCGGGTCATCCTGACCGGCGGCTACGAGACCGCCGAACTGTTCCGCACCTTCCGCCAGGACCTGCCGCTCCTGGCCGAGACCAGCGGCAAGAACGCCATCATCGTCACCCCGAGCGCCGATTTTGATCTCGCGGCGAAGGACGTGGCGTACTCCGCTTTCGGCCACGCGGGGCAGAAGTGCTCCGCCGCCTCGCTGGTGATCCTCGTCGGGTCCGTTGCCAAATCGAAGCGCTTCCACAACCAGCTGATCGATGCCGTCACGTCGCTCAAGGTCGGGTACCCCGAGGATCCGACCAGCCAGATGGGCCCCATCATCGAGCCTGCCAACGGCAAGCTGCTCAACGCCCTCACCACCCTGGGCGAAGGCGAAAGCTGGGCCGTGGAGCCGCAGAAACTCGATGAAACCGGCAGGCTGTGGAGCCCGGGCATCCGCTACGGCGTCCGCCGCGGATCCTACTTCCACCTCACCGAATTCTTCGGTCCCGTGCTCGGCGTCATGACCGCGGACACGCTGGAAGACGCCATCGCCATCCAGAACCAGATCGACTACGGGCTCACTTCGGGCCTGCACTCGCTCGACGCCGAGGAACTGGGGACCTGGCTGGACACTGTCCAGGCCGGCAACCTCTACATCAACCGCGGCATCACCGGGGCCATTGTGCAGCGCCAGCCCTTCGGCGGCTGGAAGAAGTCCGCCGTCGGCGCCGGAACCAAGGCCGGAGGGCCCAACTACCTCGTCGGCCTCGGCGCATGGACCAGCAAGGCCAGCACCGCCGCCAGCAACGGCGCCGCAGCCCCGGCGCACCCCGGTGTCCGCCGGATCGAGGATGCCGCCAAGAGCTTCCTGGCCGCCGAGGAGCTGGCTCCCCTGCAGCGTGCCCTGGCCTCCGACGCCCTTGCCTGGGCCGAGGAGTTCGGCACCGCGAAGGACGTCTCCGGCCTGGGCGCCGAACGCAACATCTTCCGCTACCGCCCGCTGCCGGTCACCATCCGCCGCTCTGAAGGCGAACCGCTCGGTGCGTTCGTCCGGACCGTTGCGGCCGGTGTCCTGGCGGGCTCGGCGCTGACCGTCTCCACCGCCGTCGAACTGCCCGCCCAGCTGCGCGCAGTACTGTCCGGTCTCGGCATTGCCGTCACGGTGGAGAGCGACGCCGAGTGGCTGGCGGCGGCCGGCACACTCTCCGCGGCGGGCGCGCTCGCCGGCGGACGGATCCGGCTCCTCGGCGGGGATGCGAAGGCACTCGCGGAGGCCACCGGCGGACGCCCGGACCTGGCGACGTACTTCCACCCGGTGACCGAAGCCGGCCGCGTCGAGCTGCTGCCATACCTGCACGAGCAGGCTATCAGCATCACGGCGCACCGCTTCGGCACCCCGAACCACATCTCGGACGGCCTGATCTAGCAGGTCTCCCGCGCCGGACGCGGCACAACAAACGAGCCGGGCGGCCGCCCTCCAATGGTGGCCGCCCGGCTCGTTAAGTTACTCGTTAAGTTAAAGGGCCGGTGTGATCGGGACTCAGCCGAAGTACCAGCCGGGCGGCACCCAGGCCGCGGGCACGGCGTGCGCGGAGAAATCGTCGCAGCCGGAGCAGAAGTAGGTGACTTCGCCCAGTTTTTTGACGGAGCCGTCCCGGTGATGCGTGGCAGGGACAAAAGTCTCCAGGTAGATGAACTCGTCGGTACCGCAGCGTTCGCAGTAGGGGCTGCCGACGTACTCGGCCTCCACCAGCGTGGCGGGGTGCGGATCCCGGCGTCCCCGGCTGGCGTGCTGGGCCGCGGCACCGCGGTGCACGGTGGTAGCCGGCGGGCGCACCGCCTGCAGCGTATGGACTGCCGGTGCTGTGGGAAATTGTGGTCGGTTTATGGCTGGCGTCATTGTCGGCCCATCCCGAACGCCTTCTGTGCCGTCGCCAAAAGGCAGACGCACTGGACAGCGTTCGTTTCTTTGAATCGTTGTCATTGGCCTCTGCTTGACCTTCAACATTTTCAGGATATGCCACGGATCACGGGCGATCAATGGCACCGCGTAAGTACATTCTCCAAGTAGGTACACGGGATGTACACGTACTCATGCCGCCGAAGGCACGGCGCCGCCGGCTCAGGCGGAGCGCTTCAGCGTCCGGCCCACGATCGCCTGGGTGAGGGCCTCGATCACCTCGGTGTTGGCCAGCGGGTTGCGGATCAGGGTGAAGTCGACGTCGCCAACGGGCGGGAGATCGAAGCGCCGGGTGATGATCAACAGGTCCTCCGGGACCAGCGAGGACGGCATCACGGCGACGCCGATGCCTGCCCGCACGGCGGCGAGGACGCCGCTGATCTGCCGGGTGGTACACGTGATCCGCCAGGTCCGGCCGGTGGCTTCGAGCGCGTCGATGGCGAGCTTGCGGCTCAGGCTGGGGGAAGGGTAGGCAATCAGTGGTACGGACTCGGCCGGATCCAGGACAGTCTGCTCCAGGCCCACCCAAGCGAAGGAGTCCTGCTGGACCACGGTGCCGTCCTTGGCCCCGGCCACCCATTTGACGAAAACGAGGTCCAACTGCCCGGCGTTGAGGCGCTTGTAGAGCTGGTCGCTTTGGCCCACCGTCAGTTCCAGGTTGATCTGGGGGTAGACCTGGCGGAACTCCCGAAGGATCCGGGGCAGACCCGTGATGGCGAGGTCATCGGCGGTGCCGAACCGCAGCCGTCCGCGCATGGCTGATCCGGAAAAGTAACGGGACGCGGCGTCGTGCGCGGACAGGATGCTGCGGGCGAACCCGGCCATGGCGTCGCCGTTGTCGGTCAGGCGCACATCGCGGGTGTCGCGGGCAACGAGGACCCGCTTCGCGGCGGACTCAAGCTTGCGGACATGCTGGCTGACGGTGGGCTGCGCGAGGCCCAGCCGCTCGGCGGCCTTGGTGAAACTCAGGGTTTCGGCGACGGCCAGGAAGGAGCGGAGCTGGGCGGGTTCGAACATGCGGACTCCTGGCCTGCGGCACGCGCGCACCGCATTGCGTTTCGTAATGCGAGTTATGCGGAGAATAAGCTTCCATAATCTGTCCCGGCCAGCTTAGCGTTAAGGCATCCCCGCACACCCGCTCGCTTGAGGACTTTCCGTGGCACCCCCTCCGCCGTTACAGGCCAATGTAACTTCACTGCCGGACATCAACACCGCACCGATCGCCGTCGTCCATGAGCGCCTGCCGTGGCGCCACACCTTCATCTCGCTGAAGGTCCGGAATTTCCGCATCTTCGCGGTGGGCCATTTCATCGCCGTCATCGCCCTGTGGATGCAGCGGATCGCCCAGGACTGGCTGGTGCTCCAGCTCTCGGGCTCGGTCACCGCCGTCGGCTTCACTGTGGCGCTGCAGTTCCTGCCCTCGCTGTTCCTCGGTCCGTGGGCGGGGATGATGGCGGACCGCTTCGCGAAGCGGAAGATCCTCATGCTCTGCCAGTCGGTGGCCGCGGTGCTGGCGGCACTCCTCGCGGTGCTGGCCCTGACCCAGCGGATCGAAGTCTGGCACGTCTACGCCATCGCCCTGGCGCTGGGCCTGGTCACTGTACTGGACCAGCCGGCGCGGCAGGTCTTCGTCAACGAACTTGTGGGGCCGGCCTACCTGAGGAACGCCATCAGCGTGAACTCCACCATCTTCCAGCTTGGCGGCCTGATCGGCCCCGCGGTCGCCGGGTTGCTGCTCACCGCAGTGGGCGCCGGCTGGGCCTTTGCCGGCAACGCCGTGGCCTGCTGCTTCACCGTGGCCATGCTGCTCACGCTGCGGAGGGACCAGCTGTACATCAGCGCCCCGGCGGCCAAGCGCAAAGGCATGCTGAAAGAGGGGCTCAACTACGCGCTGGGCAAGCCCACCATCTACTGGCCCTGGCTGATGGCCGGATTCATCGCCGTGTTCGCGATGAGCCTGCCGGTGCTGCTGGCCGCGTTTGCGGACCATGTGTACGACGTCGGCGCCGGCGGCTACGGCCTGCTGAACGCACTGGTGGCACTGGGGGCGCTGGCCGGGGCGATTACCTCTGCGCGGCGGCGTGAGCTGCGGCTGCGCTCGGTGATGCTGGGGGCCGGCATGTACGGGCTCACGCTTTGCCTCGCGTCGCTGGCGCCGTCCATGATGTGGTTCGGCGCAGCGATGGTGCTTGCAGGGTTCTGGTGCCTGATGTTCCTGACCGCCGCCAACCAGCTGGTCCAGATCAGCTCCAACATGGCCATCCGCGGACGCGTGATGAGCCTGTACATCATGGTGCTGATCGGCGGGCAGGCGATCGGCGGCCCAATGATTGGCTGGCTGGCCGAGCACATCGACCCGCACACCGCCATCCTGGTCTCCGGCGCGGTGCCGGCACTCGCCGCGGCCGCCGTCGCCGTCGTGCTGGCGCGCCGGGATCAGCTGATGCTCAAGGTGGATCTGAGGGACCGGCGCCGGCTCGTGCGGATCGTCCGGAAGCGGGCCGGCCAAGGACGCGCGCAGCACCCGGGCGGGCGGCCGGCCGCCGCCGCGCCCCGGGTCCCCGAAACGGTCTAAGCGACCGGACTCCTAGGCGCCCAGCGGCAGGTGCGGGTACTCCGGCTCCCGATGCTGGAACTGCAGCACATCCGGGTTCTGGACTGCACCGTCGCGGATTTCGATTGCGCGGCGGATCGTTTCATGTCCGGCCCAGGCTTCGGGGCCGGACATCACGGTTTCCAGGAACGGCAGCAGCGCCTCGCTGATTTCCCAGCTGGCGGAGTTCCAAAGGTAGGACGGGCTGTGGTCCACCGCGTAGTAGTCGATGTGGTCGCCCACCTTGAACATGGGCTCGGCGAAGGTGGTGCTCTTCGCCCAGCTGAAGCCCATGCCCTCGTCGCAGGACACGTCCACGATCAGGCTGCCGGGCCGGAACGCGGCGAGATCCTCGATGCGCAGGTACGTCAGCGGCGCATTGGGATCCTGCAGCGTGCAGTTGACCACGATGTCGCTCTCGGCGAGGAACGGGGCCAGCGGCACACGTCCTCGCTCGGTGATGACCTGGCTGAGGTAGGGCGCCTTGTCATCATGGTCGAACTGGGCGATCCGCACCGAGTGGATGGGGGAGCCCACCGCGGCAACACCGCGGCTGGTCAGCACCTGGACGTCGTGGACACCGTGGGCGTTCAGGGCTGTGACCGCGCCCCGGGCCGTGGCCCCAAAGCCGATGACGACGGCGCTGAGCCGGCGGCCGTAGTCTCCGGTGGATCCCGTGAGGGCCAGGGAATGCAGCACGGAGCAGTAGCCGGCCATCTCGTTGTTCTTGTGGAACACGTGGAGTCCGAAGCCGCCGTCGCTGGCCCAATGGTTCATGGCCTCAAAGGCGATCAGTGTGAGCTTCTTGTCGATCGCCAGCTGGGTGATGGCACGGTCCTGGACGCAGTGCGGCCAGCCCCACAGGATCTGCCCGTCACGGAGTTCGGCCAGGTCTTCGGGCTGCGGCTTAGGCAGGAGGACGACGTCGGCCTCCGCCAGGAGCTGCACGCGCGGCGCGATGCGCCCCACGAGGGGTGCCAGGTGGTCATCCGAAACACCGAAACGCTCGCCGTAGCCCTCTTCCAGGATCAGCCGCTGCCGGAGTTCCGGGGCGATGCGGTCCAGATGGAGCGGGTGGATCGGGAGGCGGCGCTCGTCAGGCTTCCGTGTGCCGGCAAGGACTCCGAGGGTGAGGTGGCTTGATGTGCCGCTCACTTCTTTTTGGGACTCGCCGGCTTGGCGCTGGTCGCCTTGTCCATGGAGCTGGGCGGCGCCGCATCGTTCCTCTTGTCGGCCCGCTTTTCCTTGAGGGACTTGCCGGACTTCTTGGATGCTGCTTGACGCGGTGATTTGTCAGCCATGATCGCTCCTGTAGCGGAACCGAAGAGGTTCCTGACTTCGAACCCTACAGGTAGTGACCTAACAGCCCCGGAGGCGTCCGCTGATCGGATTTCTGCAGGGGATCGGAGCGGCTGACGGGAATCGAACCCGCGTATCAAGCTTGGGAAGCTAGCGCTCTACCATTGAGCTACAGCCGCAGTGGGACTGTCCAAAATGCTGGACTTGGTCCCGGGGACAACGAGATTTACCTTACCCCAGCCGTCGGCGTTCTCCGAACAAGTCACGCCGGCCCGGCGCCGCGGAGCGTCCTGCCCGCCGCTCCGGGCGGAGGTCTATAGCCTAGATCCATGACTGTTCTCCCGAGGGAAGACCGACGGTGGTAGACGACCCCGTGCCTGCACCGACCGCTGCCCAGGAGCCGGACTCCGCGCCTGCGGGCGAGGGTGCCGTTCCCCGGCAGGCTCCGCGCCACCAGCAGCTGATTGTCACCATCTACGGCCTGTACGGACGCCCCAACGGCGGAGTCATGCCGGTCTCCGTGCTGATCTCAATGCTGGACGACCTGGGCGTGGAATCCTCCGGGGTGCGGTCCTCCGTGTCTAGGCTCAAGCGCCGCGGCGTGCTGGAAAGCGTCAGGCAGGGCGGTGTCGCCGCCTACCGGCTGGCCCCGGACCTTGAGGACGTGTTCCAGGAGGGCGACCGCCGCATCTTCTCGCCCCGGCGCGCGACGGCCGCCGACCGCTGGCTCCTTGTCGCCTTCTCCGTCCCGGAATCGCAGCGCCACCTCCGGCACCAACTGCGCAGCACGCTGACCCGGATGGGCTTCGGCTCCGTCACCCCGGGCCTGTGGATCGCGCCGGGCACCACCTACGAGGAGATCAGGCACCAGTTGGAGCGTGCGGGCCTGACCGAATATGTGGAGTTCTTTGCCGCCGAGCACCTGACCTCGGACCATGTGCGGGACAAGGTCTCCCGGTGGTGGGACCTTCCGGCCCTTGAGGCGCTCTACGCGGAGTTCATTGAACGCTTCGCACCGGTGCTGGAACGCTGGGAATCGCCCGCGGCGCCGACGCCCGGACCCGACGCGGACCGTGCCGCCTTCGCCGACTACATCCAGCTCCTCACCCAGTGGCGGCGGCTGCCGTACCTGGATCCGGGGCTGCCGGCGGAGTTCCTTCCCGCCGGATGGCACGGGCTCACCGCGGAGTCAATCTTCGCCGATCTCCACCGCATCCTCAGCGGACCGTCCCGCCAGCATGCCGAGCGGCTGTTGAAACCGTCCGTGCCGGCACGGACCTAAGGCTTCCGCCGCCGGGTCTCCTACTTCTGCCCTGCCACGACGGCGATGGCCTGGATCTCGATAAGTGCCTCGGGCTGCCAGAGCCGAGTGACGCCGACGCCGGCCATCGCGGGGTAGTCGGTGCCCGCCATTTCGCGCCAGATTCGCCCGATTTCGCGGCCGTTTTTCTGGTAATCCTCGACATCGGTCAGGTAGATGTTGACGTTTACGAGGTCCGAGGGCTCGCCGCCGGCCTCCGCCAGGGTGACGAGGACGTTGGAGAAGCACTGGCGGAACTGCTCCACGATGCCGCCGGGAACAATGTCGCCGGTGCCGTCCATGGCCGTCTGGCCGCCCAAGTAAACGGTAGTGCCGGCGAGGACGCCGTGGGCGAATCCGGAGGGCTTGGCCAGGGCTGCGGGGTTGATGACCTTGTGGTTCATGGGGCTCCTCATTGAGTCGGCGGTGGTTCGGAGAGCGGGCCGGCAGAATCCGGAACTGCGGCCGGTCTACCCAAAGCGGTGAAATCGTGTTAAGTTGAGCATATGTGACGACCGTAAAAATGTCGACATACCCCGTCAGGGGATGCCACAGTGGGGCAGTCACCGGAATCGGCAAAGGGGCCGGTTCCGCCGCCGAACCGGAAGTATCCAACCATGCGACTTGCGACCATCATTACCGCAGCCCGCGACGCCGCGGACGGCCAAGACACCCGGGCTGCCGTGCAGTCCGGGGACCGCTTTGTGCTGCTCGCCGCCCGGGACCTCAATGAACTGTTGGAGAGCCCCGACTGGCGGGCGCAGGCTACTGCCGCCGTGGCCGCGCACGCGGACGGCATGGCCGAGGCCAGTGTTCCGGTGGACGAAGCACGCTTTGCCGCCGCCCTGCCCAGCCCGGCCAAGGTCATCTGCTGCGGTCTGAACTACGCTGACCACATCGAGGAAATGGGCCGGGAGCGGCCGGAATACCCCACCCTTTTCGCCAAGTATGCCGATACCCTGATCGGCGACGGCGGGGTCATCGATGCCGGCGGCCACGGCGCCAGACTGGACTGGGAAGCCGAGCTGGCGGTCGTCGTCGGCGCCCCGCTCAAGAATGCCTCGCCGGCCGAGGCCTCCGCCGCGATCGCCGGGTACACCGTGGCGAACGACATCTCGCTGCGCGACTGGCAGAGCCGCACCCTGCAGTGGTTCCAGGGCAAGGCCTTCGACCGGACCACCCCGCTGGGTCCCGTGCTGGTGACCCCGGACGAATGCGACCCCGAGGCCGGCGTCCGGGTCCGCTGCCTGGTCAACGGCGAAGAAGTCCAGAACGGCAACACCAAAACGCTCGTCTTCACCGCCGCCGCCCTGCTGGCCTACATCTCCACCTTCACCCGGCTGAGCCCCGGCGACGTCGTCCTCACCGGCACCCCCGGCGGCGTCGGCATGGGAGCCAATCCGCCGCGCTTCCTGCACGACGGCGACGTCGTCACCACCGAGATCGAGGGCATCGGCACCCTCACCAACACCGTCCGGCTCTAAGCTCCCACCAGCGCAACCGACCGGCGGCAGCCCCGAGACTGCCGCCGACAGAGAGGAAACACCATGACCGAACAGATCAGCCAGCAGCTGACCGAACAGATTGTCCCCGTCGTCACCCGCAAGGGCGCAGAGCACCGCGACACCGGCCAGTCCGGCGGGGCCGTCCGCATCTCCGGGGTCAGTCCGCAGCACACCCCTGCTACAAAGATTTGGTACGGCCAGGTCAGCAACGAGCCCGGCTACCGCTCCTTCCCGCACCACCACGGCGAAGCCGAGACCGGCGGCTACGTGCTGCGCGGCCGCGGCCGGATCTACTTCGGCGCCCGCTTCGAGGACTTCATCGACATGACCGAGGGCGACTGGGTCTTCGTCCCGCCGTACATGCCGCATGTGGAAGCCAACATGAGCACCACCGAAGAACTCGTCTGGCTGACCGCCCGGACGCCGGAAAACATCGTGGTAAACCTCGACGACGTCGACGACTCCACGCTCGCAGGGTACCGCCGGGTATGAACCCCACTTCGGAGATCCTCCTGTCCGCCCTGGAACTGACGCCGGTCGAGCCGGAGTTCCTGGACGAGGCCTACACGGCCACGACGCAGTATGTGCCGTGGCCCAAGGCCTATGGCGGGGACATGGTGGCCCAGGCCGCGGCGGCCGCGATGCGGTCGGTGGGGGATGACCGCTCGCTGCACTCGATGCACAGCTACTTCATGCGCCCGGCGGACATCGGCGCCGAGGTCCGCTACGAGGTGGAGCGGCTCCGCGACGGGCGGGGCTACTCCACCCGGCAGGTCCGCGCCTACCAGAACGGAAAGACCGTCTACGTGGCCATGGCGTCCTTCCATGCGGAGGAACCCGGCGAGGAGTTTGCCCGGGCCATGCCGGCCGGGGTCCCGGCGCCGGAGTCGCTGCCGTCTTCCGCCGACGTGCTCGACGGCGTCGAAGGCGACGCCGCGGCCTACTGGTCCGGCGGCCGCAGCTTCGACATGCGGCACGTGCCCGGCGCCGTCTACCTCAGCGTCGAGGGGGAACAGGTGCCGCACCAGGCCGTCTGGGTGAAGGCCTTCGACCGGCTCCCGGACGACCCGGACCTACAGCGTGCCGCACTGGCCTACGTCTGCGACTACACCATCCTGGAACCGGTGCTCCGCGTCCACGGCTACGCCTGGGGCGACCCGGGCCTGGTCACCGCCAGCCTGGACCACGCCATGTGGTTCCACCGCGAGGGCCGGGTTGACGACTGGCTGCTCTACGTCCAGGAAGCCGTCTCGGCGCAGGCGAGCCGCGGCCTCGCGCAGGGCCACTTCTACGACCGGCAGGGCCGGCTCCTGGCCACGGTGGTCCAGGAAGGCATGATCCGGAAGTCGACTGCTCCGTAAGTGCCCTTTTGGCCCGTCAACACGGCCGTTTCGGAGCAATCGATGAGCCGTTCCACCTCTTAGCTGTTACCTCATATCAATGACGATACGAAAGGCTTGCCATGGATCTGACGCCCTCGGCGCACCAGGACACCTTTGCGCGTGACAATCTGCCTCCGGCGGAGCAGTGGCCCGCGCTGGAGTTCACGCTCCCGGAACTGCAGTACCCGCAGCAGCTCAACGCCGCCACCGCGCTGATTGACGACGCCGTCCGCAGCTTTGGTGCCGACCGCCCGGCCCTGCTCACGCCCGACGGCGGGTCCTGGAGCTACGGGGAACTGCAGCGCCGCGCCAACCAGGTGGCACAGGTCCTGGTCGAGGACTTCGGGATCGTCCCCGGCAACCGCGTGATGCTGCGCTCGCCGAACAACCCGTGGCTCGTCGCGGCCTGGCTCGGAGTACTGAAGGCCGGCGGCGTGGTCGTCACCATCATGCCGGCCCTGCGCGCCGGCGAAATCCGGACGCTGCTGGAACTGACCCGTCCGGCCGCCGCCCTGTGCGACAGCCGGTTCCTCGAAGACCTCGCCGAAGCCGCCGGAAACGACGTGCCGGTGCTGGCCATGGGGGGCAGCACCGGCGCGGACCTCGTCGCCCGTTGTGCTGCCAAGAGCGGCGAGTTCAGCGACGTCCCGACGGCGGCGGACGACGTCGCGCTGCTCGGCCCGACGTCGGGCACCACCGGGACGCCGAAGATCACCATGCACTTCCACCGCGACATCCTCGCCAACGCGGACACCTTCGCCCGGCACATCCTGGCGCCCACGCCGGAGGATGTGTTCGCGGGGTCCCCGCCGCTGGCCTTCACCTTCGGGCTGGGCGGCCTTGTGGTCTTCCCGCTGCGCTTCGGCGCCGCCGCGCTGCTGACCGAACGCGCCACCCCGCTTGAACTGGCGGAGGCCGTGCACACGGCGAAGGCCACCATCCTGTTCACCGCCCCGACTGCCTACAAGGCGATCCTCAAGGAAGGCGCCGAGGGGCTGCTCGCCAGCCTCCGCACCGCCGTCTCGGCCGGTGAGCACCTGCCGGCCGAAACCTGGCGCACCGTCCATGAACGCACCGGACTGAAGCTGGTCAACGGCATCGGCGCCACCGAAATGCTGCACGTCTTCATCTCCGCGGCAGGCGAGGACATCCGCACCGGCGCCACCGGCACGGCCGTCCCCGGCTACCGGGCCACCATCCTTGACGAGGACGGCCGGGAACTCGGCCCGAACGCCGTCGGACGCCTCGCCGTCATCGGCCCCACCGGCTGCCGCTACCTCAACGATTCACGCCAGCTTGACTACGTCGTCAACGGCTGGAACGTCACCGGTGACACCTTCAGCCGGGACGACGACGGCTACTTCTATTACCAGGCCCGCTCCGACAATATGATTGTTTCCTCCGGCTATAACATCGGCGCCCCCGAGGTCGAGGCCGCGATTGACCGGCACCCGGACGTGATGGAAAACGCCGTCGTTGGCCGGCCCGACCCGGACCGGGGCAGTGTCGTCTGCGCCTTCATCGTGCTGCGCGAGGGCGTCGAGGCCGATGACGCCAAACGCAAGGAAATCCAGGACTTCGTCAAGCAGACCATCGCCCCGTACAAGTACCCGCGCCAGGTGAACTTCGTCGACGGCCTGCCCCGCAACCCCAGCGGCAAACTCCAGCACTTCCGGCTGCGCGAGCAGCTGGCCGCTGACACCGCCACCCCCGAACACCAGAACGTTTGAGAGGCACCACATGAAAATCGCAATCATCGGCGGCGGTCCGGGCGGACTGTACTTCGCCGCCCTCATGAAGCAGCTGGACCCGAACCACGAGGTCACCGTCTGGGAACGCAACGCCGCAAGCGACACCTTCGGCTTTGGCGTCGTCTTCAGCGACGAAACCCTCGGCGGAATCGGCAACGCGGACACCGTGATCGCCGAGTACATGTCCGAGCGCTTCGCCCGCTGGACCGACATCGACATCCACTTCAAGGACGTGCAGCACACCGTCGGCGGGCAGGGATTCGCCGCCATGAGCCGCAAGGAACTGCTGGAGCTGCTGCAGCGCCGCTGCGCCGAACTCGACGTCGACCTGTGCTTCAGCACCCTGGCGCCCGACGTCGAGGAACTCAGCCGGGACTACGACCTGGTCCTCGCCGCTGATGGCCTGAACTCCGCCGTCCGCTCCCGCTACGCCGAGGTCTTCCGGCCCAGCCTGGACGTCCGCAAGTCCAAGTACATGTGGCTCGGCACCGACCTCGTCTTCGAGGCGTTCAAGTTCTTCGTCAAGGACACCGAGCACGGTGTTATGCAGATCCACGGCTACCCCTACTCGGACGAGGGCAGCACCTTCATCGTCGAAATGCACGAGGACGTCTGGCGCAGCGCCGGCTTCGACGCCACCGAGCACCAGGCCTTCGCACCCGGCGAAAGCGACGAGGCGGCCGTGGGCGCCATCCGCACCATCTTCGCCGAGGAGCTGGATGGCCACGAGGTCCTGGTCAACAACTCCAAGTGGATCAACTTCACCACGGTCCGCAACGAGGCCTGGCGGCACGGCAACATCGTGCTCCTCGGCGACGCCGCCCACACCGCGCACTTCTCCATCGGCTCCGGCACCAAGCTGGCCATGGAGGACTCCCTCGCCCTCGCCGCCTGCCTGCACGAGCACTCCGGGCTCGGGGCCGCCCTGGAAGCCTACGAAACGGAGCGCCGGCCCGTCGTCGAATCCACCCAGCGCGCCGCGCAGGCCTCGCTGGAATGGTTCGAGAACATCGGCATGTACAAGGACCAGAACCCGGTGCAGTTCTGCTTCAACCTGCTCACCCGCAGCCGCCGGATCACCTACGACAACCTCAAGCTGCGCGACCCCGCGTTCGCGGCCCGGGTGGACGAGGAATTCGCCCGCACCCAGGGCATCACGGGCAGTGCGCCCGCCATGTTCCAGCCGTACCGGATCGGCGGGCTGGAACTGAAGAACCGGATCGTTGTCTCACCGATGGACATGTACTCCGCCACCGACGGTGTCCCGGGCAACTTCCACCTGGTCCACCTTGGCAGCAAGGCCCTCGGCGGTGCCGGCCTGGTCATGACCGAGATGGTCTGCGTCTCCGAGACCGGCCGCATCACGCCGGGCTGCGGCGGCCTCTACAACGAGGCCCAGCAGGAGAGCTGGCGCGCGATCGTCGACTTCGTGCACCACCGCTCGACGGCGGCCATCGGCGTCCAGCTGGGACACTCCGGCCGCAAGGGCTCCACCAAACTCATGTGGGACGGCATCGACGAGCCGCTGCCCGAGGGCGGCTGGGAGCCGGTGGGACCTTCGGCCATCGCCTACGGCCCCGGCAGCCCGGCCCCGCGCGAAATCGGCCGCGCCGAAATGGACCAGGTCCGGGACGAGTTCGTTGCCGCCACCATCCGTGCGGCCGCCTCGGGCTTCGACCTGCTGGAGCTGCACTGCGCGCACGGCTACCTGCTCTCCTCGTTCCTCTCGCCGCTGGCCAACCGGCGCACCGACGACTACGGCGGATCGCCGGAAAACCGGCTGCGCTACCCGCTGGAGGTGTTCGACGCCGTCCGCGCCGCCTGGCCGGCGGACAAGCCGCTGACCGTGCGGCTTTCGGCGACGGACTGGGCGCCCGGCGGCAACGATGAGCACGACGCCGTCGCGATTGCCCGGGCGTTCGTGGAGCACGGCGCCGACGGGGTGGACGTCTCCTCCGGCCAGGTGGTCAAGGAGGAGAAGCCGGCCTACGGCCGCAGCTACCAGACCCCGTTCGCGGACCGCATCCGGCAGGAAGTGGCGCACAAGGCAGGCGTGGCGGTGATCGCCGTCGGGGCGGTGTCCTCCTACGACGACGTCAACTCGATCCTGCTGGCAGGCCGGGCGGACCTCTGCGCCCTCGGCCGCACGCACCTGTTTGACCCGCAGTGGACGCTGCACGCGGCGATTGAGCAGGACTACCGCGGCCCCGGCGCCGACTGGCCACAGCAGTTCCGGGCCGGCGGCCGGAAGCCGCCGTCCGCGCGGACCGACGCCGTCCGGCCGCGGCTGGCATTGGTGCGGGAGCCGGAGATCGCCGAATTGCCGACCCACCTGCGCTGGACGCCGGCGAAAGTGCCGGCGTCGGTGTAGCAGCTAGCCCTGGCTAGCGGCGTCGCGGGCGGTGACCTTGGCCGTCAACTCGGCCGGCCACGGGCTCGCGGCCGCGGCGCCCTGGGCTACATGGGCCGTGACGAAGGATCCGTGGGCGGCGAGGACACGGGGCTCGCCCCGGAATTCCTCGCCCCACACTTCAAAGCCGAACGTCATGGACGTGCGGCCGATTTTTTCCACCACTACGGTGGTGGTGACCCGCTGGCCGAAGTACAACTTCGCCCGGTAGTTGAGCTCGTGGCGAACCCGCGGTGCCGACGGAAAATACTCCGGCAGATCCAGCTCCCGGAAGAGCCGGGCTTCGCAGGCCTCTACGAAGCGGAGCACCGCCGAATTGTGCTGGTGGCCCGCAGCATCGGTATCCACCCATTCGATGGTCCGTTCCAGCGACGCCGCCGTCGCAGTGCGGGGGAGGGGCCCGGTGGGGTTCATGGATGCCGCCTGGAAGTTCGAAGAGCAGGAACAGTGCATTACTTAGTGGGAGGTAAGTCCATGCTATTAGCTTCACAAGATTCCCCCGGCGCGCTGGAAGCAGCCGTCGAGGCCCCGCAGCAGACCGCGACCGAAACCGTGGCCCAGCTGGTCGGCCGCACCCTGGCCGGGCTCGGCGTCGGCCATGTTTTCGGCGTCGTCGGCAGCGGCAACTTTGAGGCAACCAACGCCCTGCGCCACGCCGGCATACCCTTCACCGCCGCCCGGCACGAGGGCGGCGCTGCCACCATGGCGGACGCCTATTCGCGGATGTCCGGACGCGTCGGCGTCGTCAGCACCCATCAGGGCTGCGGGCTGAGCAATGCCATCACCGGCATCGGCGAGGCGGCCAAGAGCCGCACGCCGCTGATCGTGCTGACGGCCGACACCCAGGGCTCCGCGGTCCGCTCCAACTTCAAGATCGACCAGGACGCCCTGGCCCGCAGCGTCGGCGCCGTGAGCGAGCGGATCCATTCCCCGGCCACCGCGGTCGCTGATACCGTCAGGGCCTTCCGCACGGCCCGGAACGAGCGCCGCACGGTGGTGCTCAACCTGCCCCTCGACGTCCAGGCCGCCCCGGCGCCGGCGGCTGTCTCCGAGACAGGTGCTGCTGCGCCCACGGTTACTGCCGCCCGGCCCATCCGCCCGGCCGCCGAGAGTGTCCGACAACTCGCGCATCTCATCAACGCCGCCGAGCGCCCGGTATTCGTGGCAGGCCGCGGTGCACGGAACGCGCGGGAGGAACTGCTCAGCCTCGCCGCCCACGCCGGCGCCCTCGTGGCCACGTCCGCCGTGGCGAACGGGCTGTTCCATGATGAGGACTTCAACCTCGGGATCTCCGGCGGCTTCTCCTCACCGCTCGCGGCCGAGCTGATCCAGCGCGCCGACCTGATCGTTGGCTGGGGCTGCGCCCTGAACATGTGGACCATGCGGCACGGCCACCTGATCTCGGACGGGACCGCCGTCGTCCAGGTCGACGTCGAGGATTCCGCGCTCGGCGCCAACCGCCCCGTCCACCTGGGCGTGGTAGGGGATGCCGCGCTGACGGCGGCGGACGTCCTGGCCGAGCTGCACACGCTGCAGCCGGACCCGGCGGAGCGGTACCGCACGGCAGCCAACGCGGGGGCCATCGCCGAACGCTCGCGCTGGAACGACGTCGAAACCCCGGACCTCTCCGGCGGCGGACGGATCGATCCGCGGGTGCTCACCCGCGAACTGGACGCCATCCTGCCCGCGGACCGGATCGTTTCGATCGACTCAGGCAACTTCATGGGCTACCCCAGCACTTATCTGAAAGTCCCGGACGAGTTCGGCTTCTGCTTCACCCAGGCCTTCCAGTCGATCGGCCTCGGGCTCTCCACCGCGATCGGCGCCGCGCTGGCCCGGCCGGACCGGCTGCCCGTGCTTGGCGCCGGGGACGGCGGCTTCCTGATGGGCATCAGCGAGCTGGAAACCGCGGTCAGGCTGTGCCTGCCGCTGCTCTGCATCATCTACAACGACGCCGGCTACGGCGCCGAAGTCCACCACTTCGGTGCGGCCGGCGCTGACGGTGGCGGCCCCGCCGTCGACCTCGGCGCCGTCACCTTCCCGGACACGGACATCGCCGCGATCGCCCGTGGCTTCGGCGCGGACGCGGTCACGGTCCGCGACGTCACCGACCTGGCGGCGGTGCGCAGCTGGGTGCACGAGCGGCCGGCCCGCCCCCTCGTGATCGATGCCAAGATCGCGTCCGACGGCGGCGCCTGGTGGCTCGCGGAGGCGTTCAAGGGGCACTGACACGGCTCCGGCGAGACCATGACGATCGTTATGCAAACGATATATACTGATTTGTTTACTGTCGGAATCAAAGAGTGACACAGTGGATACAGCATGTGAGCTACCACACAATTCCTTCGCAACATCAACGAGAGGTACATCCATGACGCAGTCAATGTCGACTGAGTTGCGCAACGAGGCATCATCCCGCTGGAAGGGCCACTCGGTTCTCATCCTGTGCTTCCTGGCCATCGTGTTTGATGGCTACGACCTGGTGGTCTACGGCTCCACCGTGCCCACCATCCTGAAGTTCCAGGACTGGGGCATCAACCCCGCACAGGCGGGGCTGATCGGTAGCCTGGCACTCGTCGGCATGCTGGTGGGCACGCTGTCCGTCGGCATCCTGACCGACAAGCTGGGCCGCCGCCGCATCATGCTGGCCTGCATCGCCTGGTTCTCCGTCTGCATGCTGCTGACCTCCCTCGCGCCGTCCGCGGAGGTCTTTGGCCTGCTGCGCTTCCTGACCGGCCTGGGCCTGGGTGGCATCGTCCCGACCTGTATCGCGCTGACCGTGGAATACGCCCGCAAGGAACGGCGCCAGATCGCCAACGCCGCAATGTTCAGCGGCTACTCCGTCGGCGGCGTCGCCGCCTCGCTGCTCGCCATCAACCTGCTCCAGCACATCGACTTCCGCTGGATGTACGCCATCGGCGCACTGCCGCTCGTCACGCTGCTCCCGTTCGCCTGGAAGTTTCTGCCGGAATCGGTCGCCTACCTGGCCCGCAAGCAGCGTACCGACGAGGCCAAGGCCACCGCGGAGCGCTACGGCCTGGTCTACTCGGACATCGTTACCGCCGAGGACGTCAAGACCGGCCCCGAGGCGCCGAAGTCCGCCATGAAGACGCTCTTCACCCGCAAGTGGGTCCGGTCCACGATCCTGTTCGCGCTCGCCAACTTCTGCGGGCTGCTCCTTGTCTACGGGCTGAACACCTGGCTCCCGCAGATCATGCGCCAGGCCGGTTTCCAGCTCGGCGATGCCCTGACATTCCTGCTGGTGCTCAACGCCGGTGCGATCGTCGGGTCCATCAGCGCCTCGGTGCTGGCAGACCGGATCGGAATCCGGAAGGTCGTCACGGCATCCTTCCTGCTGGCGTTCGTTGCCATCCTGATGCTCAGCCTGAAGCTCCCGCTGGCCATCCTGCTCGTGATCGTCGCCTTCGCCGGCCTCGGTTCGGTCGGCACACAAATCCTGGTGGGTGGCTACTGCGCCACCCACTATCCCCAGTCCCTCAGCGCGACCGCCCTGAGCTGGTCCCTCGGCATCGGACGCATCGGCGCAATTTGCGGCCCGCTGATCGGCGGACTGATCGCCGGCCTGGCCTTCGGCTGGGAAGTGAACTTCTACATGTTCGCCGTCTTCGCCGTGATCGGCGCCGGCGTGGTCTTCTCGGTGCCGAAGCTGACAGAGAAGTAGGCAACCGGAATGGGCACCCAGACGTAATACAGCAGGGGAGTCCATAACTGTTCGATAAAGGCCCGCCGCGCGGCAGCGTGCGGCGGGCCTTGCTGTCTATCCTGAAAGAGTTAGCTGCAGTCTCCGGGGAAGCGGGCTACGCCCGTCAGCCGTCCCCAGAGCAAGGATTTCCGTGGCATTCGCAGAGTACGACGTCGTCATCCAGCGTGATGCCTTGAGCGTGTACAACTTCCTGGTGGATGCGGAAAATCTGCCTCGCTGGCGCGCCGGAATCCGCAGCATCGAGCTGGAATCAGGCGCCCCCGGGTCAAAGGGTGCCGTCTACCGGCAGACCCTCGCCGGCCCGCGCGGCCGCCCCATCGCCGGCGATTTCGAGATCACCGAAGCCCGGCCGGGGGCGGAAATCCAGTACAGGGTCCTTGTCGGCCAGACGCGCCCGCACGGCGGCTATTACCTCAGTACCGAAGGCCAGCGCACGCGCGTCCGCTTCGCCCTGGAGTGCGAGCCGCGCGGGATCCTCGCCCGGCTGAAGTACCCGTTCCGTCGGCAGATGAAGGCCGAAGTCTGCCAGTTGGAGCGGCTCAAGACGTTGCTGGAAGATATACCCGAAACGGAATAGATGCCATCCGGGCGTCAGTCCGGCGGGGACCCGGGCGTCCTTGCCGGCGGCCGTTCGGTCCGTAACACTGGCACCCCGCGCGCCCGCCTTGGACGAGTACGGTAATTTTGAGACTGTGCTGATCTCAGACCGCGACATTCGCAAAGAAATTGACTCCCAACGGATCGTTTTGGAGCCGTTCGACCCTGCCATGGTCCAGCCATCGTCAGTGGACGTCCGGATCGACAGGTTTTTCCGGCTCTTCGACAACCACAAGTACGCCCACATTGATCCGGCGGAGGAACAGCCCGAGCTGACCCGCCTCGTTGAGGTTGAGTCCGGCGAGCCCTTCATCCTGCACCCGGGCGAGTTCGTCCTGGGTTCTACTTACGAGACAGTGTCCTTGCCGGACGACATCGCCGCCCGGCTTGAGGGCAAGTCGTCGCTGGGCCGGCTGGGCCTGCTCACGCACTCGACCGCCGGCTTCATCGATCCGGGGTTCTCGGGCCACGTCACCCTGGAGCTGTCCAACATGGCGACGCTGCCGATCAAGCTGTGGCCGGGCATGAAGATCGGCCAGCTGTGCTTCTTCCGGCTCACCTCGGCCGCAGAGCACCCCTACGGCTCCGGCGAATACGGCAACCGTTACCAGGGCCAGCGCGGCCCGACAGCGAGCCGCAGCCACCTGAACTTCCACCGCACCGACCTGTAGGCCGCGCCGACCTCTAGGCCGCGCCGGGCAGGACGGCTGCCTAGACCCCGCCGGCCGTACGCACTGCCGGTGGCTGTGCCGGCCGCCGCAGCTTCGCGACGATGGGTTCCACGTACTTTGCCGCCAGTGGACCGGTGATGGCCATGATCAGCACATAGGCCGTGGCAAGGGCCGCGAGCTGCTGCGGGACCACGCCGGACGCCACCGCCAGGCCGGCAATGACGATCGAGAACTCGCCGCGGGCAATCAGCGCCGCGCCGGCACGGAAGCGGCCGGGCACACCGATCCCTGCCCGCTTCGCCGCCCAGATTCCGGTGATCATCTTGGTCGACGCCGTCACCAGGGCCAGCAGGAGGGCCCAGCCGAGGACCGGCGGGATGGTCGAGGGATCCGTGTTCAGGCCAAACACCACGAAGAAGATGGCAGCGAACAGATCCCGCAGCGGCTCGAGGATCCGGGTGGCGTTGTGCGCCGTCACACCGGAAATGGCAATCCCGAGCATAAAGGCGCCAACGGCGGCGGAGACCTGCATGGCGGCAGCCAGCCCGGCCACGAGCAGCGCTGCGCCGAGCAGGTTGAGCAGGAACACCTCGGAGTTTTCGCTGTGCACAGCCTTTGAGACATGGTGGCCGTGCCGCAGCGCGACGAGCAGCACAACGGTGACGACGGCGAGGGAGATCCCCACGGTCTGCAGCCCCACGACGAAGCTGACGCCGGCCAGGGTAGCCGTCAGGATCGGCAGGTAGACCGCCATGGCCAGATCCTCAAACACGAGGATGGACAGCACCACCGGAGTCTCGCGGTTGCCGATCCGGCCCAGATCGGTGATCACCTTGGCCGCGATGCCGGACGAGGAAATATAGGTGACGCCGCCCATCACCATGGCACCTACGAGGCCCCAGCCCAGCATGACGGCCAGCCCGGCGCCGGGGAGGAAGTTCAGGACCAGGTCCAGGACACCGGCCTGCCAGGACCGGCGCAGCCCGGTGACCAGCTCGGCAGCGGAATATTCCAAACCGAGCATAAGCAGCAGGAGAATGACGCCGATCTCGCTCGAGAGATGCGTGAACTCGTGCATCCCCTCGAGTTTCACGAGCCCGCCGGAGCCGAAGAACAGTCCGCCAACGAGGTACAGCGGGATCGGGGACATTCCGATCCGCCCGGCCAGCCGGGCCAGCAGGCCCAGGCAGAACACGACGGCCCCGAGTTCGATCAGGGTCAGTGCGAGCGGATCCATGCCGTTTAGCCGTTGCGCAGGATAGCGGCCGCTGTATCCAGGCCTTCTTGCGTTCCCACCGCAACGAGGAGGTCACCGGGGTGCAGGACGACGTCGGGCCCCGGGGAGGGGACAACTTCGCCTTCGCGCATGATGGCCACGATCGAGACGCCGCTGCGGGTCCGGATGCAGGCCTTGCCCATCGGCTGGTTGTGGAAGGGAGATCCGGCGCCGATAGAGAATTGCCGGGTGACGATCCCCGGGACTTCCCGGTGCGCTTCCGAGAGCTGCATCGCCAGGCGCTGGCCGCCCAGGAGGTTGCCCAGGGCCGCGGCCTCATCGGCGGTCAGCGGGATGGACGCCTGGCAGGTGTCCGGATCGTCCCAGGTAGAGACGATGAGTTCGGTCTGGCCTTCCCGGTATTCAACGACGCCGATCCGGCGCCCCGAGGCGGTCATGAAGTCCTTGCGCCGGCCGAGGCCGGGGAGGTCAGTCTCATCCACGTTCATGCCTTCAGCCTAGTGCGCGGTGCGGCTTTTCGCGCAGGATCAGGCTTCGGGGACGACGGCGATTTCCACCTTCCCCGGCGGCTTGACCGGCAGCAGCACCAGGAGTCCTGCGAGCAGCACCACCATGATGCCGAGGATGCCCCAGCGCTGGGCTTCGCCGGCCGGCACGAGCGGGGCGGCGACGGTAATGCACAGGGTGAAGAGGGCCGGGGCCAGGAAGCTGACGGCCCGGCCCGTGGTGGCGTACAGGCCGAAGAGTTCGCCGGACTCGCCGTGCGGGGCGAGCCGCGCCAGATAGGCGCGCGAGGAGGACTGTGCGGGCCCCACGAAGAGGCACAGGAACAGCCCGAAAACCCAGAAGGTCGTGGTGCCGGCCCACTCCGTGCCGAAGAAAACATAGCTTCCGTTGCCGAGGACCAGGATCACGGAGCCGGCAATCAGTAAGCCGATCAGGGAGCCGATGATGACAGCCTTCGGCCCGATCCGGTCATCCAGGAAACCGCCGAGGATGGCGCCCACGGCGGCCACAACGTTGCCGAAGATGGCGAAGAAGATGACTTCCTTGAGCTCGAAGCCAAAGGTGCCGGCCGCGATGATCCCGCCGAAGGTGAACACGGCAGCGAGCCCGTCCCGGAAAATTGCGCTGGCCAGCAGGAAGAAGATGGTGTGAGGGCTCGTCTTGTAAATCGCCCGGATCCGGCGCACCAGAAGGCCGTAGGAAGCCAGGAAGCTGATTCCGGCGCCTTGTTTGGTCCTGGGTAGTTCCGGGACGGCGAACAGCACCGGCAGGGCAAAGATGACAAACCACAGGGCGGAGAACACGGCCACGAGACGGATGTTCAGGCTGTCCTCGGTGGAGGAACCGAACCAGTCGAAGCTGGGCTGGACGAAGAGCTGAAGCACAATGAGCAGCGCCACGATGCCGCCGACGTAGCCCATGCCCCAGCCCAAGCCGCTGACCTTGCCGATGTTCGTCGGGGTGGAGATCTGCGTCAGCATGGCGTTGTAGTTGACGCCCGCGAACTCGAAGAACACATTGCCCAGCGCAATAAGCGTCACACCCAGCAGCAGGAATTCCGGGCGCGGGAAGACAAAGAAGCAAAGACCGGTCAGGAGCGCCACGGCGGCCGTGTTGACGCCCAGCCACAGCCTGCGGCGTCCGCCGGCGTCGGAGCGCTGCCCGGTGACGGGCGCCAGCAGGGCGATGGCGGCGCCGGCGATGGCCAGCGCCCCGCCGAGGACGGCGGAGGCCTGGTCCTCGCCGCCGAATGCCCTGGACGTCAGGTAGACCGTGAAGACAAAGGTGGTCATTACTGCGTTGAAGGCTGCGGAACCCCAGTCCCACGCGGCCCATGCAAGGACCCGCCCCTTGTTGGCGACCTGGCTTCCCGATTCCAGTTCCGAGGGCGGTCGCATTGACTCGGGGGCGGGGGCGGAGTTCATAGCGTGAATAGTATCCGCCGGCGGTGAACTCCGGCAGGACAAACAGGGCGGTTTCACGGAAGCCGTGTGTAGGACCGAGGGAAAAGAATTTGTCGACGCTTGGTAAACTGTCCGCACTGAACCTAACGACTACCCGCCTGCTCCAACTTATTGACAATCGAATTCCTGACGTTGCGGAGATAACCAGTGATCACAGTCCTTGCCGTGCACTTTGCGGTGGCTGCTGTGGCGCCGTTTATCTTCCGGAGATTCGGCAGGAACTCCTTCTACGCCCTCGCCGCGGTCCCCGCCGGTTCGTTCGTCTGGCTCATCCTGCAGCATGGCGCCGTCTACGCGGACGCGGGAACTCCAGGCGCAACGGCAGAGGTGCTGCCGTGGATCCCCGACCTTAAACTCGAGCTCGCCTTCCGGATGGATGCCCTGGCCTGGGTCATGTCACTGCTGGTCCTGGGGGTCGGCGCGCTGGTGCTCGCCTACTGCGCCCGCTACTTCAAGGACAAGGACGACTACCTGGGCGGATTCGCCGCCCAGCTGCTCGCCTTCGCCGGCGCCATGTTCGGCCTGGTCACCGCCGACGACCTGCTCCTGATGTTCATCTTCTGGGAACTGACAACGGTACTGTCCTACCTGCTGATCGGCTACGCCCGGACCCGGTTGTCCGCGCGCCGCTCAGCGCTGCAGGCCCTCGTGGTGACTACAGCCGGCGGCCTGGCGATGCTTGTGGGCCTGGTCATGCTGGGCTTCAGCGCCGGAACATACCGGATCTCCGCCATCCTGGGGCAGGCCCCCACACTGGTCAACGGACCCGCCGGGGCGGCCGTGGGCGCCGCCGTCGTCCTGATCCTGATCGGCGCGATCACGAAGTCGGCCCTCGTCCCGTTCCACTTCTGGCTGCCGGGCGCCATGGCCGCCCCCACCCCGGTGAGCGCCTACCTGCACGCCGCCGCGATGGTAAAGGCGGGCATCTACCTCGTGGCGCGGCTCGCCCCGGGCTTCGCCGAAACGGCGTTCTGGCTCCCGGTGGTGCTGGGCCTGGGGTTGGCCACCATGCTCGTGGGCGGCTACCGCGCCCTCCGCCAGACGGACATCAAGCTCATCCTGGCCTACGGCACCGTCAGCCAGCTGGGCTTCCTGACCATGGTGGTGGGACTCGGCAAACCCGACGCGGCACTCGCCGGCCTTGCCCTGCTCCTGGCGCACGGGCTGTTCAAGGCCACGCTGTTCCTCGTGGTGGGCATCATCGACCACCAGGCCGGAACCCGCGACATCCGCAAGCTCTCCGGTGTCTACGGCTCCTCCCGGGCGCTGGCCGTGGTGGCCGCGATCGGCGCCGCCTCGATGGCCGGTCTCCCGCCGCTGGCCGGCTTCGTCGCCAAGGAATCGGTCTTCGAGGCCTTTGTCCACTACTCCGCGGACCCCGCCGCGGGTCCCTGGGGCATGGTGATCCTGATCGGCCTGGTCCTGGGCTCCGTCCTCACCTTCGCCTACAGCGCACGTTTCATGTGGGGCGCCTTCGCGGTCAAGCCCGGCGTCGAGGCCACCCCGTTCAAGCCGATCAAGCCGGCGTTCCTCGCCGCCCCGGCCATCCTGAGCGTCCTGACCATCGTGTACGGCGTCTGGCCGGACCCCGTGGACGGCTGGATCCAGCCGTACGCCGCACTCTTTTCGAGCAGCACGGTGAACGGTCCGGCGGCCGACGGCGGCGCCGCCGGCCATTTGGCGCTGTGGCACGGCTTCACGCCGGCGCTGGGGCTGACTGCCATCACCTTCGCCTTTGGCCTGGCCATGTTCTACGGCCGGAACGCGATTTCCCGGGCGCAGGACCTGGTTCCCGGCTGGATCGACGCCGACCGGAGCTACCAGCTGGCCATCGGAGCCCTCGACGACGCCGCCGTCTGGGTCACCGGCCGGACCCAGCGCGGCTCGCTGTTCTTCTACCTCTCCGTCATCCTTACCGTGGCGTTCGTCCTGCCGCTCACCGCGCTGGTCCTCGCCAACAAGCCGCTCCCCGGTGACGTTTACTTCATCGACCCGAACTCCCCGCTGCAGATTGTGGTCGGCGCCGGAATCGTGATCGGGGCACTCGCCGCCGTCCGGGCCAACAAGCGCTTCCTGGCCGTGCTGATGGTCTCCGTGACCGGCTACGGCATCGCCCTGATGTTCGCCCTGCAGGGCGCCCCCGACCTCGCATTGACCCAGATGCTCGTGGAGACCATCGTCCTGGTGGCGTTCGTCCTCGCGATGCGCAGCCTCCCCGCCGAACTGCGGGACCGCACCGGCGGAAAATACCGTGTCGCCCGCGTGATCATTGGCGCCGCCTTCGGCGTCACGATGATCTTCGTCGCCATCTACGCCCTCGGCGCCCGTGTGGCGCAGCCCGTCTCGCTCGAGTTCCCGAAGCTGGCCTACGAGGGCGGCGGGGGACTGAACATCGTCAACGTGACCCTCGTGGACATCCGGGCCTGGGACACCTTCGGCGAGATCTCCGTCCTGGCCCTCGCCGCGACGGGCGTGGCGAGCCTCATCTTCGTCCGGGGCCGCGGGGACCGCATCCGCCCCTCTTCCACCGCGGACGAAGGGACAGTGGGCCGCCGCACGGCCGTCCCGGGCAACACCCGCGACGACGCCGCACTGGCCATGAGCCGCCGCTTCGCCGCCGCCAGCCGCGACGCCTGGCTCGTGGCCGGGCGGACCTTGGCGCCGGAACGCCGCTCGATCATCTTCGAGGTGGTCACCCGGCTGATCTTCCACTCGATGATCGTGTTCTCCATCTATCTCCTCCTGGCCGGCCACAACCTGCCCGGCGGAGGTTTCGCCGGCGGCCTCACCGCCGGGCTGGCCCTGACCCTCCGCTACCTCGCCGGCGGACGCTACGAACTGCGCGAAGCCACCCCGATCAGTGCCGGAACCCTGCTCGGCATCGGACTCGCGACGGCGGCGGCCTCCGGAGTAACGCCCCTGCTGCTGGGCGGCCAGGTATTCCAGAGTGCCATCATCGAGCTCTGGCTCCCGGTGTTCGGGGACATCAAGTTCGTCACCTCGACGCTCTTCGACATCGGCGTCTATATCGTCGTCATCGGCCTCGTGCTGGACGTGCTGCGCAGCCTCGGCGCGGAGATCGACGAGCACTTCGAGGAGCAGTCGGCGGAATCATCCGAGGACCAGGAAAGCGGCGGAGCCGCCGCGGAGGCCGCCGACGCAGAACCAGCGGAAACCACTGCCGGGGGGAAAGCATGAGCGTCAACCTGACCCTGCTGACGGTCATGGGAGCCCTGTACGCGTGCGGCATCTACCTGATCCTGGAACGCAGCCTCACCCGGGTCCTCCTGGGCCTGATGCTGCTGGCCAACGCCACCAACCTGCTGATCCTGGCCACCGGCGGCTACGCCGGGCTGGCGCCGCTGTTCAGTAAGGACACGGACCCGCGGGACTACAACGATCCCCTCCCGCAGGCGCTGATCCTCACCTCGATCGTGATCTCCTTCGCCGTCACGGCGTTTATGCTCGCCATGATCTACCGGACCTGGGTCCTAGCCCGCCAGGACGAGATCCAGGACGACGCCGAGGACCGCCGCGTCGCCGAAACCCCCAGCTTCGACGCCGAGGACGACTCCGTCATCCCCGCCGAAACCTCCGAATTCCCGCTCACCATGATCGGCTCGGATGGCGACGGCATTTCCAACACCCCCGGAAACAGCGCTGCCGCAACCGCCACCGTCACGGTAGGCGACCGCAAGCTGACAGTCGAGGACGCTGCCGCGGAAGAACAGCCAGGCTCCCTAAACGTCACCCCACCAGGCCAGGAAGGAGGGGATAAGTGAACATCGCAAGCTTCGCCCCGCTCGCCGTCGTACTTCCCCTCCTCGGCGCCGCCCTGACCTTCCTGCTGATCCGGCACTCCCGGGCCCAGCGGACCGTCAGCATCGGGCTGCTGTCCCTGACGCTTCTGCTCGAATGCCTCCTGCTCGCCTCCGTCTGGGACGGCGGCACCGAGGCGGTCAACATCGGCGGCTGGCTGCCGCCCTGGGGCATCGTGATGGTGGTGGACCAGTTCTCCTCGCTGATGCTGGTGGTCTCCTCCGCCGTCAGCCTCGCCGTGCTGATCTACGCCACCGGGCAGGGCATGGCCGACGGCGACCAGGACGCGCCGGTCTCGATCTTCCACCCGACCTACCTGATCCTGGTGGCCGGGGTATCCAACGCCTTCCTGTCCGGGGACCTGTTCAACCTCTACGTGGGGTTCGAGATCCTCCTGACGGCCAGCTACGTGCTGATGACCCTCGGCGGGACCGGTCCGCGGATCCGGGCGGGCGTGACCTATGTGGTGGTCTCGGTGGTCTCCTCGGTCCTTTTCCTGATCGCGATCGCGATGATTTACGGCGCCACCGGAACCATCAACATGGCCGACCTCGCCATCAAGCTCGCCGACCTGGACCAGGGCACCCGGACACTGCTGCACGTGATGCTGCTGGTGGCCTTCGGGATCAAGGCCGCAGTGTTCCCGCTGTCCTTCTGGCTCCCCGACTCGTATCCGACGGCTCCGGCACCCGTCACCGCGGTGTTCGCCGGGCTGCTGACGAAAGTGGGCGTCTACGCCATGGTCCGCACCGAAACGCTGCTCTTCCCGGGCGACACCCTCAACTCTCCGCTTATGGTGGCCGCGCTATTGACCATGCTGGTCGGAATTCTGGGCGCACTGGCCCAGAGCGACATCAAGCGGCTGCTGTCCTTTACGCTGGTCAGCCACATCGGCTACATGGTGTTCGGCCTGGCCATGTCCTCGGTGGCCGGCCTCGGTGCCGCCGTCTTCTATGTGGCCCACCACATCACTATCCAGACCAGCCTGTTCCTGGTGACCGGACTGATTGAACGCCGCGGCGGAAGTTCCTCGGTGGACCGCCTGGCCGGGCTGGCCAAGCTCAGCCCGGTGCTGGCGGTGCTGTTCTTCATCCCCGCCATGAACCTGGCCGGGATCCCGCCGTTCTCCGGCTTCCTGGGCAAGCTCGGGCTGCTGCAGGCCGGCGTGGAACTCGGCACGCCGCTCGCGTTCGCCCTGGTGATCGGCGGAGTGCTGACCAGCCTGCTGACCCTGCTGGCGGTTGCCAGGGTCTGGAACCGTGCGTTCTGGCGCAAACCCGAGGACGCGGAACACCCGGACCCCGTACTGCTGTCCGCTCCCGGGGACGCAGCCACGGGGGACCGGGCCGGGAAGACCAACGTCACCCTGTTGCCGCGGACCATGGTGGGCTCCACCCTGGGACTGGTGGTCTTCGGCGTCGCACTGACGGTGTTCGCCGGGCCGCTGTTCCGGGTTGCGGACCAGTCCGCCGGGGAGATGCTGGACCGGACCGCCTACATCCAGGCCGTGCTGGGCGAGGACGCACCCGTCCCCGCGCTGTCACAGCCGCAGCATCCGGGGGATGGCAAATGAGCCGGAAGCGGATCTCGCTGCGCCAGGAACTGCCCCTGCTGGTCTGGCTGGTGGTTGTCTGGTGCTCCCTCTGGCAGGACTTCAGCCCGGGCAATCTGCTCTTCGGTGCCCTCATCGCCATCGTCGTGGCCAGGCTGTTCTACCTGCCCCCGGTGGAACTCGGCGGCCGCTTCAACCTGTTGCGGGCCATCCCGTTTGCCCTGATCTTCCTCGTCAGGGTCGTGGCAGCGAGCTTCCAAGTCCTGTACCTGGCCGTCGCCAAGGGTCCCAGGGTGATCAGCGCCGTCGTCGCCGTCCCGCTGCGGAGCCACTCCGACCTGTTGGTGACCGCCACCGGACACGTGATCTCACTGATCCCCGGCTCGCTCGTGGTGGACGTGGACCGGTCCACGTCGACGCTCTACATCCACGGCATCAACGTCCGTGATGCCGCGGATGCCGCCAAGCTCCGCAAGGACGTCCGCGACACCGAGGCCGGGCTGATCCGGATCATGGGCACGAAAGACGAACTATCCGCACTGAAGCAGGAGGCGGGCCCATGATGCAGCTTGTCCTGACCGTCACTTCGGTGGTGTTGTCCCTGGCCGCCGCGGGCGCCATCATCCGGATCTCGCGGGGCCCTTCGCTGCTGGACCGGGTACTGGCGGCCGACGTGCTGCTCGCCATCCTGGGCGCGGCGCTGTGCATCGACATGGCCGTGAACCGGCACCTGAACAACCTGATGCTGGTGGTGGCCGTGTCCATCATCGGGTTCATCGGATCCGTGACCGTGGCCAGATTCGTGGCCGACCGGCGGGAGCATACCCGTGAATCCTGAATCGTTCCCCGGCGACACCGTGATCGACGCCGTCTCGGCCGTCTTTATGGTGGTCGGAGCGCTGATGTCCCTGGCCGCGGCCGTGGGCCTGCTGCGCTTTCCGGACCTCATGAGCCGGATGCATGCCGCCACCAAGCCGCAGGTGCTCGGACTGTTCCTGCTGCTTTCCTCCGTGGGGCTGCAGATGCGCAGCTGGTGGGTGTGGCCGGTGCTCGTGGTGGCCTGGATCTTCCAGCTGCTGACCGTGCCGGTATCCGCGCACATGGTGGGCCGGGCCGGCTACCGCACCAAACACCTGCACCGCGAACTGCTGAGCAGCGATGAGCTGGAAGCCGTGGTGCAGCACGCGGCGAATACGCGCGGCCTCACGGACGACGGCGACGGCGGCGCCGCGCCTACCGACGAGCGGTGATGGCTAGACGATGCGCCCTAAACCAGGCGCCTTAAACCAGGTCTTGGGACTTGGCGAAGCGGGTGACAGCGCGCTGGGTGCCGCGGTTCGCGAGGACCTGGATGATGGCGCTGACCGAGGCGGAGATCAGCGCGAAGGTCAGGGCCGAGCGCAGGGTGGTGGGAACGTCGTCGTCGTGGCCCTTGGGCGGCTTGTTGCCGGTGGACTTCTCCCAGACGGTGTCGACGAGCTTGGTGCCGACGAAGCCGGCCAGCAGGCTGATGCCGGTGCCGAGCAGTTTGATGAAAATGTTCATTCTTCGCAACTCCTTGCGGGAGGAAACAGGGCTTCCCCTAGCCTAGCGTTCCCGGCCCGGTGCCGGGACCCCAGGCTGGCGGTCCCGTCTGGCCGAGGATTTCCGACAGTGCTTCCACCACCAGCTCATGATCGGCTTTCTGCGGCAAGCCCGAAACCGTGACAGTGGCTATGGCCCCGGTTCCCCGCACATAGATGGGAAAGGCGCCGCCGTGCGCCGCGAACACCTGCTGGTCGAACCAGGCGTTGTCCTCGATCCTCCCGCCGGCAGCCCGCGCCCGAAGACCCACGAGCAGGGACGGGACTTCGTAGCGGACGGCCGTGCGCTGCTTGGCCCTGATCCAGCGTTCGTTGTCCGGGGTGGCACCCTCCAGCGCCGCGTGGAAGAGCACCTGCTCACCTTTGGTGATGTCGATGGCGATGGGGTGCGAGCGTTGCCTGCCGAGTTCGACCAGGAGGAGCCCGAGGTCCAGGGCATCGTCTTTGCTGAACGACTGGAATTGCAGCTCGTCGATTTCGGCCAGGATGCGGCCGATGAGTGCCGCGAGGGATCCGTGCGGCTGGGGTTCCGCGGAGTCCGGGTCGTAGCCGGGGGAAGACTCTGGTGGGTTGGTCATGTGATCCAGCCTCCGATACTTGGCCGTCTTTGGCCAGCCCTGCCGGCTCTGCGAACCGGGGTGTCCGGCCGGGTGGAACCTGCGGCAGCGCGGGCCGCAGGATTGTGACGGCGGGCCACGGAATTCGCGGCGCAGCGGGTGTAAACTAGGCAACGCCCACAAGGGCGATCTTTAATACGACAGGGGAGCGCCGCCGTCGGGCATCACTGGAGAAATCCAGCGGAACCGCAGGTGGGCGCTGAGAGTGCGGACAGCCGCAGACCCTCGAACCTGATCCGGTTAGTACCGGCGCAAGGGAGTCGAGTTCTCAGAGTGCCCGGAGGGGCGGCGGAAGCCGTGACCCGCCGGGACACTCTCCCCTCCTGTTCCTCAGGAGGACGACATGACTGATACATCCGCAAAGCATGGTTCTGCACGGAAGGTACCCACCCGGCCCGGTCACAACTGGCGTGTGGTGGATATTGTGGTGGCCGCGTTGATCGCGGTGGCCGGGGGCGTAATTTTCTGGGCCTGGTCCCAGGGCGCCAACCTCATCTCCGCCCCCGTCAACGCGTTCTACCCGCCGCTGACCGGGCTCTACGCTGGTGGCTGGATGATCCCGGCGGTGCTGGGCATGCTCATCATCCGCAAGCCGGGCGCCGCCCTGTTCTGCGAAGCCGTGGCCGCCACCGGCGAGCTCATTATGGGCTCGCAGTACGGCACCACGGTGCTCATCTCCGGCCTTCTGCAGGGCCTCGGCGCGGAACTGGTGTTCGCCGCGTTCGTTTACAAGAAGTTCAACCTGCCGGTGGCCCTGCTGGCCGGTGCCGGCGCGGGCCTGTTCTGCGGACTGAACGATTCGTTTATGCCCTGGGGCTGGAATATTGCGTACGCCGGCGGCGACAAGCTCGCCTACATCATTTTCACCGCCATCTCCGGCGCCCTGATCGCCGGCGGACTGTCCTGGCTCGCCACCCGCGGGCTGGCCAGGACCGGGGTGCTGAGCTCCTTCGCGTCCCGCAAGGCCGCATCGGAACCCGTCTTCTCCTGATAGCCATAGCCGCACACGACTGATGACATCTGAGACGGCCGGCCGCCCGGCCGCGATCACCGCGCGCGGCTGGGGCTGGCGGCACGCAGGGAGGGCCAAACCTGCCGTCAGCGGCCTGGACCTGGACATCCGGCCGGGCGAACGCGTGCTGCTGCTGGGGCCCTCCGGCGCCGGCAAATCCACGCTGCTCCATGCCCTGGCGGGGGTGCTGGGCGATGGTTCCGCCGGTGACGCCCCGGCGGACACCGGGGACTCGGACGAGACCGGCAGCCTCCTGATCGACGGTGCCCCGCCGCGGGCACAGCGCGGCCGGGCCGGGCTGATGCAGCAGGATCCCGAGACCCAGGTGGTGCTCTCGCGCCTCGGCGACGACGTCGCGTTCGGTGCGGAGAACCTGTCCGTGCCCCCGGCGGAGATCTGGTCCCGGGTAGCGGAAGCACTCGACGACGTCGGGCTGGGCCGGCTGCCGCTCGACCATCCGACGTCGTCTCTCTCCGGCGGCCAGAAGCAGCGACTGGCGCTCGCCGGCATCCTGGCGATGCGCCCCGGGCTGATCCTGCTGGACGAACCCACCGCGAACCTGGACCCCGCCGGCGTCCTGGAAGTCCGCGACGCCGTGGGTCGCTGCCTGGACAAGACCGGCGCAACCCTGGTGGTGGTGGAGCACCGGGTCTCGGTCTGGAAGGGCCTCGTGGACCGGATTGTGGTGCTGCAGCCAGGATCGGCCACCGACGCCGCCGTGCTGATCGACGGTCCGCCGGACCGGGTCCTGGCACAGGCACGGGACATGCTCACAGCTGCGGGCGTCTGGGTGCCGGACTATGTGCCGCAGACCCGGGCACGCACCACGGAAGGTTCCGGCAGCGGCACCTCCGGGGCCGGATCCGCGGGGAATTTGCTGCTCGCCGCCGGGGACCTCGCTGTCTCCCGCGAACGTCCCCGCCGGGCCGGTCTCCGCGGCGGGTTCCGCACCGTCGCGCCGGAACCCGTGCAATCCGGCATCACCGCCCGGATCCGCGCCGGAGAAGCGCTGACCATCACGGGCCCCAACGGCTCGGGGAAGTCCACGTTCGCCCTGACCCTGGCGGGCCTGCTCGCGCCGGTGTCCGGCAAGGTGTCCGCCACACCGGAACTGAGCGCAGGCGCCGGGATCGATCCGTACACGTGGAAGGCGCAACAGCTGATCGCCAGGATCGGCACCGTATTCCAGGAGCCTGAGCACCAGTTCGTCACCGGCCGTGTGCTTGACGAGCTGATGTTCGGGCCCCGGCACCTGGGCCACGGCGAAGATCGGGTGGACGAACTGCTGGAACGACTGCGGCTGACCAAGCTCGTGGACGCCAACCCCTACACCCTCTCCGGCGGCGAAAAACGGCGCCTCTCCGTGGCCACTGTGCTCGCCGCGCACCCGCGGGTGCTCGTCCTGGACGAGCCGACCTTCGGCCAGGACGCCAACACCTGGGCCGAGCTTGCCTCCTTCCTCTCCGAACTTCTCGACGCAGGCACCGCCGTCGTATCCGTGACGCACGATGCGGAATTCACCGAAGTCCTGGGCGGCACCGAGCTCAGCCTCCGTGCCCCGGAGTGCGAAGGACCTGGGCACCGCGAACCGGGGAAGGTGGGCGCGCCATGAGGGAAGAGCAGACGCTGCGCGGAAACCACGCACTCCTGACCCGCGCCAACCCGCTGGCGAAGTTCGCCGCCGTCGTGCTCATCACGATGGTCCTGGCGCTGTCCATCGACTGGGTGTCCGCCTCGGTGGCGCTCACTTTCGAGCTGGCGCTTTTTCCGCTGGCCGGGCTGACCCTCGGCCTGCTCTGGCAGCGCGGCTGGCCGCTGGTCCTGGCGTCGGCCCTGGGCGGGTGGAGCACGACGATCCTGGCGCCGGATTCCGGGGGCATACTGTTCGACGCCGGGATCTGGTCCATCAGCGAGGGATCCCTCGAGCTGGGGCTGGGTTTTATGCTCCGCGGACTGGCGATCGCCCTGCCGGCAGTGCTGCTGATGAGCTGCACCGACCCCACTGACCTCGCCGATGCCCTCGCGCAGAACGCGAAACTTCCGCACCGCTTCGTCCTGGGCACGCTGGCCGCGATGCGGCTCGTGGGGCTCATGGCCGAGGAATGGCAGACCATCGGCATGGCGCGCCGTGCCCGCGGCGTGGGCTCCCGCGGAAATCCGGTGCAGCGGCTCCGGGCCACGCTGGGGCAGAGCTTCGGGCTGCTGGTCCAGGCGGTCCGGCGTGCCTCCCGGCTGGCGGTCACCATGGAGGCACGGGGGTTTGGCGGCTCACAGCGGACGTGGGCGCGGACATCGACCTACAGCATCCTGGACGTGTGGGTGCTGCTGGGCGGGCTGGGTATCGCCGTGGCTTCCGCCGCCGCGGCACTGGGGGCCGGGACCTGGAATATGGTCTTCCTGACGCGGCAGTAGCGGGCAGTATCGCACAGTACGGATATCCCTGTGAGCTTAACGGCATTCCGGCGGCAATCCCCGGGGTGAATAACTCATCCGTGATATTTTCTTGTGATGACTCAACAGACTGCTGAACATGTAGGTGTGCTGCTCCGCGATGCCCGCGGCCAGAAGGGCTGGACCCAGGGACAGCTCGCCGCCGAGCTGGGAACCAGCCAGAGCGCCATCGCCAGAATGGAACAGGGCAAGCAGAACCTGAGCCTGAAAATGATCCAGCGGCTCGAGTCGATCTTCGGCCGCACCATCGTCAAGGTGGGCCGCCCGGCCATGGCCCACCTCCGGGTCGAGGGCGGCCGCAGGCTCTCCGGCGCCGTTGACGTCAACAGCAGCAAGAACGCCGGCGTCGCCCTGCTCTGCGCAAGCCTGATCAACCGCGGCACCACGACGCTGCGCCGGCTGGCCCGGATCGAAGAGGTCAACCGGATCGTGGAGGTGCTGACCAGCATCGGCGTCGAATGCACCTGGCTCAACGCCAGCGATCTGCAGATCCGCCGTCCCGCCGTCCTGGACCTCGGCTCCATGGACGTGGAGGCTGCCCGCCGCACCCGCAGCGTGATCATGCTGCTGGGTCCCCTGCTGGACGAATCCAGCGAATACCGGCTGCCCTACGCGGGCGGTTGCGACCTCGGCACCCGCACCGTGCAGCCGCACATGCAGGCGCTGCGCCAGTTCGGCCTCAGCGTGGACGCCAAGTCCGGCTTCTATGCGGTGCAGGCACCGCCGTCGGACGGGCTCGACCGCTCCTTCGTGCTGGGCGAACGCGGCGACACCGTCACCGAGAACGCCATTATGGCCGCCGCCCACCGCCGCGGCACCACGATCATCCGCAACGCCAGCCCCAACTACATGGTGCAGGACCTGTGCTTCTACCTGCAGATGCTCGGCGTCGAGATCGACGGTGTGGGAACCACCACCCTGAAGATCACCGGCCGGCCTTCGATCGACGTCGACATCGAATACTTCCCGTCCGAGGACCCGATCGAGGCGATGAGCCTCATCACCGCCGGCATTGTGACGAACTCGGAAGTGACCATCCGCCGCGTCCCCATCGAGTTCATGGAAATCGAACTTGCGACGCTGGAGCAGATGGGCCAGCGGCTGGAGGTGTCCGGCGAATACCTGGCCCGCAACGGCCGCACGAGGCTGGTCGACGTCACCACCAGGCCGTCCGAGCTGCGCGCGCCGGAGGACAAGATCCACCCGATGCCGTTCCCCGGCCTGAACATCGACAACCTGCCGTTCTTCGCGGTCATCGCCGCGAATGCCAAGGGCCAGACGATGATCCACGACTGGGTCTATGACAACCGCGCGATCTACCTGACCGAACTGAACAAGCTCGGTGCCCAGGTGCAGCTTCTCGATCCCCACCGGATCTACGTCAACGGACCCACCAAGTGGCGCGCGGCCGAGGTGGGCTGCCCGCCCGCGCTCCGCCCCGCCGCCTGCCTGCTGCTGGCGATGCTCGCTGCCCGCGGCGTCTCGGAGCTGCGGAACATCTACGTGATCGAGCGCGGCTACGAAGACCTGGCCGAGCGGCTCAACACCATCGGCGCGAAGATCGAGTACTTCCAGGACTGACCCGGCTGACCCGGCTGGCCCAAGCAACGCGGGGTCACTCCGCGCCCGTCCGGCGGCCCGGCATGGGCGCGGAGCGACCCCGCGTTGGGGTAGCGCGCTTGGACGGGTCCTGACGCACAATAGATGCATGCGCACCTTCGGCGTGGAGGAAGAACTGCTGATCGTCGACCCGGAAACAGGGATGCCCCTTGCCCTGGCCGACGTTATGCTGCCCACTCTGGTCCCGCCAAAGCCGGACACCGGCCGGGACGTGTCAGCTGCGGCGCCCGAGCCGCCGGTCCACGAGGACGCGGGGTTCAGCTTCGAACTCAAGCTCGAACAGATTGAAACCCAGACGCCGCCGTGCCTGGACTACGCGGAGCTGCTCCGGCAGGTCAACCAGGGCCGAGCCCGCGCAGACCAGGCCGCACGGGAACACGGCGCCCGCATCGCTGCCCTGGCCACCTCGCCCCGGGGCTCCGCGACCCACACCACGCCCAAGCCGCGCTACGTCACCATGCAGGAACGCTTCGGGCTCACCGTCCGGAACCAGCTGACCTGCGGCTTCCACGTCCACACTTTCGTGGAGTCCCCGGAAGAGGGGGTGGCGGTGATGGACCGGATCCGCGACAAGCTGGCCGTGCTGATCGCCCTCAGCGCGAACTCGCCCTACTGGAACGGCGCAGAGACAGGATTTGAAAGCTACCGCACGCAGGCCTGGAACCGCTGGCCGGGCTCGGGCCCCACCATGATCTTCGGCAGTCTTCCGGCGTACCGGAGGGTGGTGACCCGGCTTGTGGACAGCGGGGTGCTGCTGGACGAGGGGATGATCTATTTCGACGCGCGGCTCTGCCGGCACCATCCCACCGTTGAGGTTCGGGTCTCCGACATCTGCCTCCGCGCCGAGGACGCGGCGCTGATCGCGGTGCTGGTGCGGGCACTCGTGGAAACGGCGTGCCGGGAATGGCACGACGGCGTCGAACCCGCCCCCGTGCCCACGCTGCTGCTGCGCATGGCGGCCTGGCAGGCCAGCAATTGCGGGCTGCGCGGGCAGCTGCTGGACTTCGGCACCTTCACGCCCGCCCCCGCCCGGCAGGTCGTCCATGCCTTCGTGGACTATCTGGCCCCCGTGCTGGCGGACCAGGGCGAGCTGGACCTGGTCCGGGAGGGCGTCGCGCGGATCCTCGCCGAGGGCACCGGCTCGCAGCTTCAGCGCCGGCCGTACGCGCAGGGCGGACTGGTCGCCGTCGTCCGCCGGGCCATTACGCTGACAGTGCAGGGAACCGGCACCGGGGTTCCCTCCGGCGAGGCGTCCTCCCTGGGCCGGGTTCGCCGCGGCTGAACAGGGCGGCTGAACAGGGCGGCGCCGAGTGGGCAGTTCGCGGCAGTGTTTTGCAAGCAACCCTAGACCCGCTTGAGTGCCTGTCCGAGGTCGCGGATCAGGTCATCGATGTCTTCCAGCCCCACGGAGAGCCGCACCACGCCGTCGCCGAGCCCAATCGCCGCGCGGCCGTCCGGTCCCATGGCGCGGTGTGTTGTTGTGGCGGGGTGGGTGATGAGGGACTTCGCATCGCCCAGGTTGTTGGAGATGTCGATGATCCGGAGCCCGTCCAGCAGGGCGAACGCGGCGTCCTTGGCGGAGCGGCCCGGCGGCGGCGAGAGCTCGAGCGTGAGCACCGTGCCGCCGGCCTTCATTTGCTTCGCGGCCAGCTCGTACTGCGGGTGCGATTTCAGCAGCGGGTATTTCACCCAGTTCACCGCGGGCTGCTCCTCAAGCCATTCGGCCAGCCGCAGTGCGGAGGCGGAGGAGTGGTTCACCCGCAGTGCCATGGTCTCCAGTCCCTTGGTGAGGACCCACGCGTTGAAGGCGGAGAGCGCCGGGCCGGTGTGGCGCATCAGCTGCTTGACCGGCCCCTCGATGAACTCCCTCGTGCCCAGGATCGCGCCGCCGAGCACCCGGCCCTGGCCGTCGATGTGCTTGGTGCCGGAGTAGACGATCACGTCCGCGCCGAACTCCCCGCAGCGCTGCAGCAGGGGAGTGGCGAAAACGTTGTCGACGACGACGGTGGCGCCGGCGGCGTGGGCCAGTTCGCAGACGGCGGCGATGTCCACAATTTCCTGCATCGGGTTCGACGGCGACTCGAAGAAGACCGCCGTCGTCGGCTCGGCCAGTGCAGCCCGCCACTGCGCCAGATCGGTGCCGTCCACGAAGACCGTCTCCACGCCCCAGCGCGGCAGGATCTCGTTGAGGATCACGAAGCAGGAGCCGAACAGCGAACGGGCCGCGACCACACGGTCGCCGGCGGCCAGCAGGGCGCCGAGGGCCGTGAAGACAGCGGACATTCCGGACGCCGTCGCAAAGCACGCCTCGGTGCCTTCGAGCAGCCGGAGGCGTTCCTGGAAGGTCGCCACGGACGGGTTGCCGTAGCGGGAGTAGACGAAGCGCTCGTCCTCACCTGTGAAGGCGCGCTCCGCCGCGGCGGCGGATTCGAAGACGAAACCGGAGTTGAGGAAAATCGGCTCGGTGGTTTCCTGGAAGCCGGTGCGGTCGAGTCCGCCGCGGACGGCCCGCGTGTCGGGGCTCCAGCCGGCGGCGTCGGGGTTGAATGTCATCTAGTGCTTTCCGCGGTTGGTGGGCAGGCCCCGGTTCTTCCAGCCGTTGACGGTCCGTTCGCCGTGCCGGTCCGGTTCGCCTTCGAATCCTTCGAGGACGTTGTACGAGGTGAAGCCGGCCTCGGTGGCGGCATTCGCGGCGGCGATGGAGCGGGCGCCGGAACGGCACAGGAAGACCAGTTCGGTGCCTTGCTCTTGGGGGGCCTGCTGCTTGAGCTGCTGGAGGAACTGCGGATTGGGGATGCCGCCGGCCAGGGTCCACTGGATGAACAGCGGATCGTTCCGCAAGCCGTTCGCGGACGCGGTGTCCGGAATGCCGATGTGCGCCCACTCGCCTTCGGTGCGGACGTCCACCAGGAGGGCGCCCGCCTCGAGCCTGGCCCAGGCTTCCTGCGGGCTGAGGTCCCCGGCGTAGCTCACGCGTGGCCCTCGATGGTCTCTTCGTAGCCGAAGCCGTCGCTGTCCAGATCATCGACGGCGTTGGCGACGGCGGCGTCCGCGCTGGCGATTGCGGCCGGCAGCACCACTGCCTGGGCAACGATGACGCTGCTGCCGTTGAACGTGGCGGAGGGGCCTCCGTGCAGCACGTATCCCTCGGCCAGGGCAGTCGAAACGCGCTCGCAAAAGGCGCGGTCGTCGGGGCCGGTGAACAGCCGGTAGGCCAGCTTTTCCCCGGCCGTTGCGGCGGGTGTGCCGGGGGCGGCGGGGGACGGGGCGGGTGCTGTGCTTGGGACAGCGGGGGCGGACGCGTCAGGCACGACGGATCTCCTTCTTTCACGCTTGCAGCTCGAATGGTCGATATGCCGAGTATTCACCTGAGGCACCCCGCCGCGAAAGGGAGGGTTGCCGACCGGCCAGTCAGGGCTTGGCACCGGGTCTCATTACTCCCCAAAAACGTAACACCTCCGACGCCGGCCCGCACCGCCGTCGTCATGTTAAGTCACGGGAACCGGTCAACGCGGGGTCACTTACGGCCCATCCCGCCCCCGGCGATGGGCCGTAAATGACCCCGCGTTGCTGTTACAAACGGCGCTGCCGGAGGTTCCGAGCAACAACGAAGGCACCGGTCAGGAGTGCGACGGCGCCCAATCCGGCGGCCAGGGTCTTTACTGGCAACTGTGGCATGGCGGACTTGGGGCTTGCCGGGATTCCTGCATCGCCAGTTTTCGGGGCGGGTGCGGTTTTAGCACCTGCGGTGAACACAGCCGGCTCCACTCCCATCACGATCCGGTCTCCGGGCGTTGCCCTTTGAAGGAGCCGGGTCACCGTGTGCAGGTCGGTGGAAATGCATCCCACGGTGGGCGAATTGCCGGCGTGAAGGAAGATGGCGAATGACGCACCCTGGACCGTGGGCATGTCGGGTTCACGGTTCCAATTGATGACCGCCGCCTGCTCGTAGTCGCCCTGCCGAAGATAGAACCACAGGTTCTCGTCCGCACCGCCATCCTCACCTTCAAAGTACTGGTTGTACGTCGGGCCTGGCTCCCCGCCCCACCGCGAGTCGCGATTAATGGTGTGGTACTTGAGGGCCGTTCCTGGATTTGCCCTGCCAAGCGCCTCCGTGAAGGAGAATGACCCCGACGGCGAGTAGAGAGTGTCCTGCCACATCTTGCCCGGCGGGGCGAAACCGGATCTGCCCGCAAAACCCGTGCTTTGCCACTCCTGGACATACGCTGCTCCAGTGTTGACGCACCCGGTAATGAGGACCTCAATATCGCCATAGGATTTCGCCGTGGCGAACGTCACGCGGTCCGCCTCGTAGGTGGCGTGCCGCACTTCCCCTGCGTTCAATCGCTCACACGGGTTCGTGACAAGCCCCGGTGGAGGCGCGGCCAAGCTCGGAGCTGTCGATAGACCCAGCACCGCTGAAATGGCAATGGGCACTGCCACCAGAAGCCTCATCATTGCTATTGCGAACCTCGCTGAATGTCATCGCCAGTCGACGTGGGCGCTACGTCGCGCGCGAGGTTTACGGGATCAGCTTCCGTACTGCTGCGAGAGGCTGCGGCGGAGTGTATGGGCCCGTCTGCAGCAGAATCTCCTTTGTCGAGCACCCGGCGTCGCGCGCGATCGGCGCCGCTGGACACAAGACGTTCCAGGGGTCCCTGCTTGCCGGCTGTGACGTTCCTCCAGATGATGGCGAAAAGAGCCGCGGCGACCAGCTGGACTGCCAGGCATACCCCGGGCCGGTCCAGGAGGAAGCCGGTGGAAAGGATGATGAGGTGCGCCGAGTACAGGGTCAGCGTCATTCCGCCCATTACGGCCAGCGGCATGAGCGCCGGCGCGGCCTTGTTGCCGAGGATCAGCATGGCGCCGAGAACTGCCGCAGCGATACCGATGGTGTTGAGTAGTTCCAGCGGAGTGGATGAATACGGTGACAGGATGGCAAGCCACCACCACGACGTCGTCGGGAGGCCGGGATCGGGACCCCAGATCTGGACGTCACGAATTCCTTCGGTTCCCAGCCAGGGGGTGGATTCCAGCAGGCGGGTTCTGCCGCCGAAGGGTCCCAGCAGGAGCTCGGACACGAGCCATGCGCCCGCCGCGAGTCCGAGCCCGCCGAGAGCCACTTTGACCTGCAGGGCGTGGGAACGCAGGTCAAGTCTGCCAAGAGCAAGACCGGCGCAGATATAGGCCATCCAGGGGATCGCGGGGTAGGTTCCGGACACGAGCAGCGTGGAGATGGTCGCCGTCGGCTCGGTGACAAGTGAGGCGAATGTTGGATCGAAACCGTCGAGGGTTGGCAAGTCGTCGCGAACCGCCTGCATGATGATGGGCCCGAGTACGGCAAAGACAACGGCAGCGAATGCGAGGGCGCGGGGGCCGAACCCCAACAGCGGAATCGCCATGAGGAACAGCACCCCGTAGTAGGCCAAAATGATTGCCGCCGGCGGGTTCAGAGAGGCGATGAGCAGGCCGATGGAGAGGATAACGACGGCGCGTACGGCCAGGGACGATTTCGCGGCCGTAAGCGCCCGGCCCCTGAGCGGGTTCATCCCTCCGGAGGTGAAGGTCAGCGAAATCCCGGCCAGCAAGGCGAATAGGCCGGCCGATGCCCCTGAAAAGATGGTCCAGGTCAAGGTCGGTTCGAAGTTCTCGTCAACCCCGGGCAGGATGTGGATTGCCATCATGCCGATCAGGGCGATTCCCCTGGCGACGTCGACGCCGATGAGGCGCTGCTTTGTGGTCGATGTCATGGCTGTCCTTTGCTCAAGATTTTTCCGATCCAAACCGTCATGCTGGTTGCGAGGATGAGACCCTCGCTGTCGCCAGGTCCAGCATCAAGACCCTGATTTCTTCATCGGTGAGACCAACCAGCGGCAGCCGTACCGGGCCGCCAGGAAGGCCTCGCGAGGCCAGCGCTGCTTTGACTGAAGCGGCGGCGGGCGCACGGAACATCCCTCGATAGACCGGCAGTAACTCACGGTGGATTTCCAGTGCCTCCGCGACGTGTCCCCGGGTGTAGCAGTCGAGGAGGTCGCGCAATCGGTTGCCCACGACGTGGCCCGCCACGGAAACGAACCCTACGGCGCCGATGGAGAGCAAAGGCAGGTTCAGCGCGTCGTCCCCCGAGTAGTAGGCAAGGTTTGTCCTCTCCATCACCCAGGAGGAGGACTCAAGATCGCCCTTGGCGTCTTTCACCGCAAGGATGCGGGGATGGTTGGCAGCTGCCACGAAAGTATCCGGCTCGATCGCGACCCCCGTCCGCTTCGGGATGTCGTAGAGGATCACCGGAAGCGAGGTGCTGTCGGCAATGGCAATGAAATGTTCCAGGATTCCTCGTTGTGAAGGGCGCGAGTAGTACGGCGCGACCACCAGCAGCCCATCTGCTCCCTGTGATGCGGCAGCGATCGCCATGGAAACGCTGTGGCGGGTGTCACCAGCACCCACCCCGGCAATGACTTTCGTGCCGCTGCCCCTGACCGCTTGCGTCACCTGGTGAACCATCGACATCTTTTCCGAGTCTGATGTGGTTACTGATTCTCCCGTGGTGCCGTTGACTACGATGCCGTCATTCCATCCGGGCTGAGTCAACCACTTCGCAAGTGTTGACGCACCGGCTTTGTCCAGCTCGCCGCCATGGCCGAACGGCGTGACCATCGCGGTGATGACGGATCCAAAGGCACGGTGCGCTGCCGCCGAATTGTTTGTGCCATGGTCGGTGACGGTCAATTTTCTACACTCCCTGGTTCTTGCATGACGGACCGTGGATCAGCGGTTGGCTGTGGAACTGCCTTGTTGTTGTCCACGTGCGCCCTATGCCGCTGGTGGAGACGGGCTTCGTTTGGCGGCCAGTGGCGAATAGGGTTTCCGGCCCAGTGGGTTCGCGTCGGAACGATTTCCGAACGCATCACCAGGGAGGCCGCACCAACAGTGGCGCCCTCCATGACCGTGCTGCCCGGCAGCACAATGCTGTTCGGGCCCAAGGTGGAATCGGCCCCGAGCCGGATCCTGTCCATCCGCATGATGCGATCGTGGAACAAGTGTGTCTGCAGCACTGTTCCGCGGTTCACACTGACCCCGTTCCCCAAGGTGATCAGGTCGAACTCAGGCAGCCACCAGGTCTCGCACCACACACCGCGACCAACTTTGGTCCCCATCAGACGCATCCACCAGTTCAGGACAGGTGTCCCGAGGCTCATCCGGATGAGACCGGGAACCGCCAGCGATTCGGAGAAGACATCGGCGAGCTCATTGCGCCAAATGAAGGAGGTCCAGAGCGGGTACTCAGTGACTTCAAAGCGCCCCACCAAAACCCATTTCGCAGCCAGGGCGACAAGGCAAGCAACGATGGCGCTGGCCAGCAACACCGGCCCGGACCACAGCGCGGTAACGACCAGCCCGGCTTCAAGGTAGATCACGGTGAGCACCCATACGGTCATCAGGGCGAGCCATGCCGTGATGACCGCGGGAAGAATCCGGAACGCTTCGACTGCCCCGCGTGCAACCAGCAGCCGACGTGAGGGGTTGTAGGTCCGGGAAGAATCACCCTGGTCCACCGGCCGGGGAAGTTCTACGGCTGGACGCCCGAACCAGGAAGAGTTCGCCGGCATGTCTTTTGGCGCAGAGGACAGGACCGCCAGCAGCGAGTTGTCGGGAACATTGCGGTCCGGCCCCACGATCGCGGAGTTGCCCACGAAGGATTTTTCTCCAACGCCTGACGTACCGAGGTGAAGCCAGCCGTTGCGGACACGCTTTGAGGAGACCATGGAGTGATCTGCCAGGAACGATCGGTCGGCGAACTGCGTAAGGTGCGGCAGGGTCTCGACGGTCGAGACTTCCACGTGTTTGCCTACCCGGGCGCCAATCATCCGCATCCACACCGGGGTGAACAGGCTGGCGTAGATGGGGTAAGTGGAAATGAGTGATTTCGTCAGCAACGCTTCAGTCAACCAGGTCGCCCACGCGGCACTACCATGCATTGAATGAAAGCCTTGCTTCATGAGAACGCTCAAAGCGCGCACCAGCGCTGCGGTCAAGGTGAGATAGACAATGACGGTGGCTATCAGGAACACCGGGCTCCACGCCGCCAGGGTCCACAGGGCGTTTTTAAGGGAACCGCTGCCATGAATGGCCGTCAGGGCCAGGAATCCGCCCGGGATAACAGACACCAGGGGTAAAAGGGTCAAGCCGAAGAGCGAGATCGGGTAGAGAAGCGAGATCAAAGGTGATGGACGGCGATGACTTGGGCTGGAGGGCCAATCGTTGCCAGCGTCCCCCACGTGCTCCATCTGCGATCCGGCCCAGAGCTGCCCAGCTGGCACCACCCCGGTCACGGAAGTCCCCGGTGCAACCTCAGCGCCGGCTCTGACGTGCGCATCGTTCAATAGCGTGGAGCGCATCCCAACGCGTGCATTCTCATCCACTCGAACGCGGCCCACATGCAGGCGATCACCGTCAAGCCAGTGCCCGGCCAGATCCACTTCATATTCAATCGATGCGCCGGCCCCGAAGGTTGCGAGACCGGAGACGGGAGGCATGGCATCTAGGTGGATGCCTTTGCCAACCTTGCATCCCAGCGCGCGGGCGTACCAGGAGGCCATAGGAGTGCCCATCAGCGGTTCCAGTTTGCAGTAAGTGACAACCCGTTCGACGGCCCACAACCTCAAGTGGGTTGATCCTCCCCGAGGGAAAGTTCCGGGTCGGATCCCGGCGAGCAGGAGACGTGCGGATGCTACTGCGAGTAGAAAACGGAAGGGAAGACTGTAGAGCACAATCCACGCCAGCGCTGTCGGCAGGAGCGGCGGATTCGGAACCCAGGGGCTATCCGTGGCCCGAAAGAGGATGATACAGACAATCATGATGCCGGTGATGTAGCGCAACCCCGTGATGGAGTAGAGAGCAAGGATCACCGGGGCCTGGACCAAACCGATCCATGCCGGAGTGGGGGCAATGTGCCGCTCCGCCGTGACCGAACTGGTGCTCCCCGTCAGATGGCTTGCCAGCTCACCGAGGGTTGGATATGCGTAGATGTCGGCAATGGAGACGTTCGCGTAGCGGACCCGAAGCGATGAGACAAGCTGCGCGGCCGCCAGACTCGCTCCCCCGGCGGCAAAAAAATTGCTCTCCTCGGTAAACGGCAGTGGACCGAGCAGGTCCCTCCATTGCTGAGCCAGCCAGCCCAGTTCACCCGTGAGCTCCCTGACCGGGGTGTCGGAATCGGTCACCAGTGGCCAGGGAAGGGCTTTCCTATCAACCTTCCCCGAGGTCTTCACGGGGAGTTCCGTGACAATGCCAAGAGTGGGAACCAGTTGCGCGGGCAGCTTCTCGGCAAGGAGTGCCCGGCATTGTCCAAGATCGATGATCGAGCCGTTTGCCGGCACCAAATACCCTGCGAGGACTTTGTTGCCACTGGGGCTCATCTGGATGGCTCCGGCGGCTGCTGCCACTCCCGGCAGTTCCGCGAGGGCCTGGTCAATTTCACCCATCTCGACTCGACGGCCGGCCAGCTTGACCTGTTCATCCGCCCTTCCGACGAACACCAGCCCGGCCGGATCCGCGAGCACGATGTCGCCGCTGCGGTAGGCCCGCGGCCACCCGAGTGAAGGCAGCGGGGCATACTTTTCGGCGTCCTTCGCCGTGTCCAGGTAACGGCCGAGCCCTACGCCGCCGATAACCAGCTCGCCCTCCTCCCCCCACACAACCGGTTTTCCGTCCGCATCGACGACGGCGAGGGCATACCCGCACAACGGAAGCCCAATCCTCACGGGCGGCGTGCCATCGACCAGCGCGCCGCAGGCAATAACCGTTGCTTCGGTGGGGCCGTACGTGTTCCAGACTTCGCGTGATGGGCCGGCCAGCCTGGCGACAAGGTCGGCAGGGCACGCCTCGCCACCAAAGATGAGCAGCCGAACCTTGTCCAATGCCTCGCTCGGCCATAAGGCTGCGAGAGTTGGGACCGTCGACACGACCGTGATATTTCGACGTGCCAGCCAGGGACCGAGATCAGCGCCGGAACGGACCACGTCCCGGGGAGCGGGAACTAGGCACGCCCCGTTCCGCCAGGCTAACCACATTTCCTCGCACGAGGCATCGAATGCGACTGACAATCCGGCCAGCACGCGGTCACCGGGCCCGAGCGGGTTGCTGACACAGTACAGTTCCGTTTCGGCATCGACCAAGGCGGCTGCCGAGCGGTGCGTGATGGCCACACCTTTCGGCTTGCCGGTGGAACCTGAGGTAAAGATGATCCACGCATCGTCTTCACAGTGCGCTTCCGGGCTATGTCCCAGGGTGCGCACACCGCCAATGAGAGTGAGTTCAAGGTGCTGGCCGATCACGGCGCATACACCTGCCTCAGACCAAACCGTCTCGGCCCGGTCTTCCGGTTCGTCGGCGTCAACGGGAACATAGGCACCGCCCGCAGTGAGTACCCCGAGGATTGCAATATAGAGATCCACAGAACCTGACGGAACACGAACGCCAACACGGTCTCCTGCGCCGATATTCGCGCTCCACAATCGTCGGGATAGGTCCGCGATCCGCTCGCCCAGGGCTTCATAGGTCAACAACACCGTGCCGTCATCCAACGCCGGAGCAGCAGGGTACCTCGCAATGGTTTCCTGGATGATGTCGACAAGGGTCCGCGCCGCCGGAGCTTCGGTAACCGGAAAAATTGCTGCATCCGAAGCTTTGTTCGGCTGGCCGCGCAGAAGGCTGGGCGCAGCGGGAACCGCCATCGGTTCAAATGACGTTGCATGGTCGAAGGGCCGCACCGCAGCACTGTCGTGATTGCGGCCGCCAACCACTGGTTTTGCCGGCACTAAGCCGCGATGGGCTGTTCCTGAACTGTGGGTGAAGTCCAATCACGCTCTCCTTAGAACTGGTGAATCAAACTGGTTTCTACAGGACGCAGTCAGAGGCACAGCGGAGGTCAACATGGTCTGCCTGAAGCTTTGGTCCTCGGTAGATCCCAGGCGGCACAATGCCAGCGACGCCCACTAGCGGGACGGCAGGCCTCGGATTGATACGCGCGTGCGGAAAACACCCCCCCAGGGTCATCGGCTATTGCTCCGTGCCCTTCGAACTATATGGACAGCGCTAGTGCCGCCCCCGAGTAGTCGCTACCCCTATTTATCTTCAGGACTACCCACCGGGGGTCTCACCGGACAAGTACAGGGGAGCAAAGCAATCCTCACGGCACGGATCCGCGCCGCTGGCGGATCCGTGCCGTGAGGCCTGGCCATGTGCCCGTCGCACATGGCATTTTCACGGTCCGCGACGTCGGCGCGTCGCGGACGTGGGACCGGCACTTGTGCCGTTTCGGTCATGGTGTGGCGTAGCAGGACACGCCTGCGGCCGCCACGGCGGAACACCGGGTCTCCGCTGATAATTTAGTCCGTCACCGCGCGTAGGCGGGTCCTGGCCGGCCGACGTCGACCTGCCTCACCGGCCGGAGCCGCACGCCTGGCAGCCAGCGGCGGCCGACGCACCAGGCACCGCCTCAACCATGGGAGCGTCCAGCGGACTCAGCCGCGAATGTTTGACAATGTTCCCACCGGCAGTACCGAGGGCTTCCTACGCAGAGTCACTGGCTCCGCCACCCATCGCATGAGACCGCCATCTTTCCTTCACCTCGTCGGAGAGATCCTCCCAAGGCGGCGCCGCCGGCATCCAAAGGCCTGCCAGCAATTTGAGGCGCTCCTCATACAATGCCTTCCCGAGGTCTTCAAGGTCAGCCATCATTGCGAACCCGGGCTGGTGTTTGAGGCGGAAAACCAGTCGCCCGTCCTGTGGCTGACTGCATGCTCCTCCATTGACAACTGACTTTCTTACTGGTCACAAACTGATGCCGCTCCCATCAGCTCTACGGGCCTATCCAACGATCTTATGCCCATTGCACGTGTGAGGAACCACGGCACTGTTACAGGTGGAAGAAGTCTGAATTGCCGCGGTATCGCTTCCGCAGCTTTGCATCAGCACGGGTCCGTGACGCTCGGGGAAGCCTTACGTCGAAGCTAACGGCATGAGGCTTTTTCTGGCCGGATTCACGCCAAACCTGAACCACACCTGAATAGGCAAGGCCCATTTAGCCGATCCGTGTATTCCCTCCGGGTAGCCGGCGCACTCAATGCGAGTACTACCTAACACCGGGGCGAATTCCTCGCGAACCATTCAGGTAGTGCCTACTCGGGTCTTCTGATAGGTCTCTCGCCTTTACTGGAAGAGCAAGTCCAGGGTCTCCAGAAGGTCTCAAAATGCCACGCTACATGCCGGGGGGCAAAGGCGCTGCGCCACATAAGCGCTGGTCAATGCCCATAAGTGCGCTCGCAGCCGCTCATGGCTGCGACGGCCGCCGGGATGCGCCCTGCCGGAGCTGCCACGGACTCGCGCAAGAAATGGCACACCTACCGTCCCCAAGGCCTGGCCCGTTTATGCGGCCGGATCTGATGATCCAACAATTTAGCCCGGCGCAGCATTAGTGGCTGCCGGAACTTCAACGAAGGAATTGGATTTCTCATGGTCTCGATTTATGTTTTGCTCATTGTTTTCCTGATGACTTTCCTGGTCGCCGCCGCGCTTGGGCGGTCCTGGTTCCACCGACGGCTGCGCCGCCCGGAGCTGCTCCGCAAGATTTCCCTCATTGTCGGGGGCACGCTGCTTGCGGCAAACCTGGCCTGCTTTATCCTTCAGTCGCCGGAGTTCTGGCGGACCGCCGACTTCACTGCGACCCTTGGAGCCCTCGCGGCGCTGGGTGTGGCCATGACGGCCTTGCGCACCGGCGGAGTGCCGGCCCGGCAGCCGCGCCGGGTGCTCGCCATCGGCGCCCATCCCGACGATCTCGAACTGGCCTGCGGCGGAACCCTGGCCAAGTTCGTGGACTCCGGACACGAGGTGCAGGGACTCGTCATGAGCGACGGCAAGCGCGGCGGCGACGCCCTGGAACGCTCGCTTGATGCACAGCGCGGCGCGGCCTTTATGGGCCTTACCGGGATGACCCACCACAACTTCACGGACACCGAGCTGAACCGGCACGGCCAGGACATGGTCGGCGTCATCGAGGCCGCGATCGCACGGTACAACCCGGACATCATCCTCACGCACTCCAACCATGACCAGCACCAGGATCACCAGGCCGTCCACATGGCCACCCTGCGGGCTGCCCGCCAGCACCACTCGATCCTCTGCTACGAAAGCCAGTCGGCCACCCGGGAGTTCAATCCGAGTGTGTTCGTGGACATCGACGACTATGTGGACGCCAAGGTCCAGGTGGTCAAGATGCACAGCGACCAGCTCGCCAAGCCCTACATGACGGCCGAGCGGTTCCGCGGCATCGCTTCCTTCCGCGGCGGACAGGCCCGGCGCAGGGTCGCCGAAGCCTACGAACCCGTCCGTCTCCTGAGCACGGAAATGGAAAAGCTGTGAAGCCCCGTGTCCTGGTCACCGGCGCCGGCGGCCCCGCCGGACGGGCCATCGCCTCCCAGCTGAAGGCGCACGGCATTCCCGTCCTGGGCACGGATATCCGTGAGCTTCCGGCCGGGTCGGGCATCACCGTTGTGCCTGTCCCGCCGGCCTCGGACCCGGAGATGGTCTCGGCCCTCCGCCGACTCGTGGTCCAGGAGGGAATCAACCTGCTCATCCCGACTGTGAGCGAGGAACTGCCGCAGCTGGCGGCATTCCGAGCCGCGTTCGGAGCCGACGTCCGTGTCATTATCGGCGACCCCGGGCCGGTGGCCCTCGCCAACGACAAGCTCTTCACGGCCTGGCAGCTGCACTCCGCCGGGGTCGCGGTGCCGCGCTTCGGAGTGCCCAGGGACTTCGCCGACGCCGACGCCGCCATGGCTGCCCTCGGCGGCCCCGTCGTCGTCAAGCCCCGGGTCTCCCGCGGCGGGCGCGGCGTGCTCGTCGTCGACGGCAGCGGGGAGGTCGACTGGCATCACCTGCCGGAAGGCCAGATCGTCCAGGAGTTCATCCCGGGCACCGAGTACGGGCCGATGGTGTTCGGCACGCCGGCGCACAACGGTGCCGCCCCGTTCGTCGTCGTCGTCGAGAAGACCGAGCTGGCCCAGGGCAACGTGGGCAATGCCCTGAGCACCCGCCGGGCCCAGGCCGGTGAGGCCATCGACGTCGGTAATGTGGCGATGGCCGCCGTCCGTGCGCTGGGCCTCACCGGCCCGGTCGACGTCGACGTCCGACGCCGTGCCGACGGGACCCCGGTGATCCTGGAAGTGAACGCCCGGTTCGGCGCGAACAGCCAGCGGGCCCCCGAACTGCTCGACGCCGTCCTGGCGTCGTTTGCCCTTCCATCCTTCAACCCGGCGTCCTTCCGGCAATGCACGGGAGCGTACGCCAATGTCCTGGTTTGATGCAGCCGTTGCCTCATCCATCCCGGGGCCGAGTTCCTGCTGCTTATTATTGGCCTGCCGATCCTGGTGTTCGGGCTTGTGAAGCTGCTGGTGCTGCCGCTGTCGGTCTGGTTTGAACTCCGGGCCGCCCGACGGCGCCGCCGCGGGGCGCCAACCCTGCTGGATGAATGGCCCAGTGTGTCGATCATCGTTCCGGCTTTCAACGAGGCGACGGTCATCGAGAACTGCGTCCGCTCCATCCAGCTCACGCGGTACGACCGGTACGAGGTGATCCTCGTGGACGACGGTTCCACGGACAACACAGCCGGGCTGATGGCCAGCCTCGCCGCGACGGATCTCCGGATCACGGTCCTGACTCAGGCCAACGCCGGCAAGGGAGCTGCCCTGAACCTGGGTATCCGCAAAGCCACCGGCGACGTCCTCATGTTTGTCGACGCCGACGGGATCTTCGCCCGGGGCACCGTCAAAGGGATGCTTCAAGGCTTCGCGGACAAACGGACCGGGGCCGTCTGCGGCGATGACCGGCCGGTGAACCTGAACCGGGTCCAGACCCGGATGCTGGCCTTCATCAGCCACGTCGGCACCGGAATGGTGCGGCGTGCCCTGACCATGATCGGCTGCCTGCCCATCGTCTCCGGGAACATCGGCGCGTTCCCCCGCACCATCCTCGAGGAGATCGGACCGTTCCGCGAGGACACAGTGGGCGAGGACCTGGAGCTGACCTGGCGGGTGCACAAGGCAGGCTACCGGGTGGTCTTCGCACCGAGGGCGCTGGTCTATGCGGAGTCGCCGTCGACCCTCCGCGCCCTCTGGCGCCAGCGCGTCCGCTGGGCCCGCGGGCTGTTGCAGACCATGGGCGTCCACCGTCGCATGATCGGCAACCTCCGGCACGGCCGGTTCGGCGCGTACCTGCTGTTCAACACCATCACCATGGTGGTGCTTCCGGTGCTCCAGATCATCCTCCTCCTGGATCTGGTCCTCCTGGGCGTGGTGGGCCGAAGCCCGCTCGGCGGTGACGCCTGGGCCGTCCTCGGCTGGCTGGGGCTGGTCGTCACACTAGCGCTCACGGTGTTTGCCAAGGCCATGAACAGGGCGTGGAAAGACCTGCGCCATGTCTGGGCGCTCCCGCTTATCCCGCTCTATTCCGTGTTCACGAGCCTGACCATGGTGGCCGCGCTGGTCCAGGAAGTACGCGGCAAGGAAGCGGACTGGAACAAGCTCACGCGGACCGGGGTGGTCAGCGTCACCGCACCCGCGCCGCGCACGGCGGTCCGCGTTTGAGGCGCGGACTGGCTTTCCTGACGTTGCTGTCCGTGCTGTCCGTGCTGGCGCTCGCGGCGGCGGGATGCGGGGGCCCCCGGGGGGCGTCTGCGCCGGCCGCGGAGCGCACGGTCGGCGTCGGCTACGAAACCGTGGTCGACGCCGCCTCCACGCTGCCGGCCCTGGCCCGGCGTCTCGACGAGGTGAACGCCAACGGCGTCACCATCAGTGTCGGGCGGCTGGACTGGACGGCCTTCCCGTGGGACGCCCACCCAGAGATCGAGGCCGTGCCAGGCCGGGACCACGTCGCCGAAGCGGTCAAGGCCCTTGGCACCGGCGCTAACGGCGAGAAGCGCAGGATCACCCTGACCATCGATCTGCTGGTTCCGGGCTGGATCAGCGCCAACCCCGGCCTCGCAGGCATCAACTTCGACGGCACCCGCTCGAGGGATTTCGCCAGTGTTACCGCCCTCACGACGGGACCCGTCGGGGAGCGGCTCGTGGAGTTCGTGGCCGAGGTGACGCAGCGCTACCGGCCCGACGCGGTGGCCCTGACGGAACTGATGTTCGACAACAACACTTATGGCGGCGATGACCGCGATGCCTACAGGCTGGCCAGCGGCGCCGCGGACTGGCCACGGCTGGCGAACGGGGACATCGACGTCGAACACGCCAGCATCGGGTCATGGCGGTCCAAGGCGGTGGCCTCCCTGGTGGGCAGGGCATCGGCGGCGGCGCACGCCAACGGTGCCACGCTGGACATGGACGTCAGGGCGCCGTGGCACGATCCGGCCGGCGACCGGCCGGGGAGCGGGCATGACTATGCGCTGCTCGCCTCGGCCGCGGACCGGCTCGTGGTGTGGAACTACTTCGGGCTCAACGACACCGCGCCGTACTACTCCGCCGATCTGGCGACGGCCATGGCCAAGCGGTCAGACAAGTTCGTTATCTCGGTCGGGATGTGGGCGAAGGAGGGCAGTATCTCCGCCTCGGAGCTGGCGAGCGGGCTGGAGGCGTCCGTCTCCGGCGGGGCGACCGCCGTCGCCGTCACCCCGTCCAGCATGCTCGACGACGATGACTGGCGCGCGCTCAAGAAGGCCTGGGCCTAAAACGGCCACAGCGAAGCAACGCGGGGTCATCTAGCGCCCATCCCGGGCCGTGGGATGGGCCGTAAGTGACCCCGCGTTGGGGTAGGGCGGGTTATTCGATGGTGGCGTAGAGCACGTTGAGCTCGGCCGTGAGCTGCTGGCGCAGCTCCGGGGTGCCGATTTCCTTGCCGTCGATGTGGTTGACGGGCGCCAGCAGCCGGATGCTGGAAATTAGCCAGACGGCGTCGGCGTCGTACAGGTCTTTGGGCTCCAGCGGGCCGTAGCCCAGCTCCCAGCCGGCGGCCTTGGCGGCTGTGAAGAGGGCGCCCTGCGAGGTGCCGGGCAGGATCCCGCTGTCCAGCTGGGGCGTGATGAGGCGCCGGACGGTGCGGACACCGCCGGCGCCGTCGCCGGACGTTTCCAGGTGGGCGAGCAGCACTGTCGACGTCGGGCCCTCCAGGACCCGGCCGTCCGCGGAGACGAAGATGACGTCTTCGGCGCCCTGATGCCTGGCGTAGCGCAGCGCGGCCATGTTGACGGCGTAGGAGAGGGTCTTGGCGCCCATCAGCAGCCAGGGGGCGCGCTCGCCGACCTCGCTGTCGTAGCCGCGGTCCAGCAGGATGACGTCGATGCCGGTCTCGCGCTGGCGGCGTCCGGCGGCCCCGGGGGCCGAGGCCTGGACCCAGCAGTTCGGCGTATTTGCGCCCTCGACGCCGCGGGTCACGAGGAGCTTCACCACCAGCTCGTCCGTGCCGTCGTCTTCACCCGGCGCGGCGGAGGAATGCCGGCCCCGGTACTCGCTGACCGCCGTCCCGATCGCCCGCCGCCAGGCGTCCTGGGCAGGAATGTCCAGCTCCAACAGCCTGGCGGATCCGGCGAGTCGGCTCAGGTGCGCCTGGAGCTTGCGGGGCTTCCCTCCGACGGCAAGGAGGGATTCGAAGACGCCGTCGCCGCGCGTGGCGCCCTGGTCCGTGGCCATCAGCTGAGGTATCGAGGCGTCGGCAACTCGGCCGGTTTCGAACGCGGGATCCAGAAAAACCAGAACCGTGACGGGGCCGGGACTTGAGGCGGGAGAAGTCATGGTTTCAGCTTAGTGCGGCAGGCCTCGGATAGGATTTGCAGGTTGCCCGATTCGGAACTCTTCCGCGGGGCCTGGGACTTGAGGGGTTCGCCTGTGCTGTGGCCATTTTCGCTGATGGAGACGCTCCCGTCCTGGGCGATCCTCATCCTGACCCTGATCGACCTTGCCATCCGGGTGCTGGCACTCGGCATCATCCCCGGAAACCGCCGGCCCACCACCGCGATGGCGTGGCTGCTGATCATCTTCTTCGTCCCTGCCGTAGGCCTGGTGCTGTTCCTCCTCTTCGGCAACTTCCGGCTGTCGCGGAAGCGCAGGGCGCAGCAGGACGCCGTGAACAAGCGGGTCCGCGCCGGCACCTCCGAGCTGGCGGACCTCGAAAGCCGGTACAGCGGTCCGGAATGGGTGGCGTCCGCCGCGGAGCTGAACAAGACCCTGGGCTCGCTGCCCATGGTGGACGGCAACAGCGTGGAGCTGCTGCCCGGCTACCCGGATTCTGTTAAGGCGATGGCCGCGGCTGTCCGCGGGGCCGAGTCCTTCGTCAACGCGGAGTTCTACATCCTGAGCTCGGACCATGTCACGGACGAGCTGTTGACCGCGATGGAGGAGGCCGCCGCGCGCGGCGTCGAAGTCCGTCTCCTGTTTGACCACCTCGGCACCCTGCGGATCAAGGGCTACCGCAAACTGATTGCCCGGCTGAAGGCCGGCAAGATCCGCTGGCGGCCCATGCTGCCGCTCCGGCCCGTGCACGGGCAGTGGCGCCGGCCGGACCTGCGCAACCACCGCAAGATCATGGTGATCGACGGCGAGATTGCCTTCACCGGCTCGCAGAACCTGATCGAACCGTCCTACAACAACCCGCGGCACCGCAAGGCGGGCCGCGAGTGGGTGGAGCTGATGGCCTGCCTGCGCGGCCCGATCGTCACCACGCTCAACGTCGTCTTCGCCACCGACTGGCTCAGTGAAACGGACGAGTCGCTCGAGGACCAGCTCGCGCACCGGCCCGAACTCGACGCCGGAGCCATCACGGCGCAGGTGGTACCCAGCGGCCCTGGCTTCATCACCGAAAACAACCTGCGGCTCTTTAATACCCTGATCTACTCGGCGCAGCACAAGGTCTCGATCTGCAGCCCCTATTTCGTCCCGGATGACTCCTTGCTCTACGCGGTAACGACGGCGGCGCAACGCGGCGTCGACGTCGAACTGTTCGTCTCGGAAAAAGGCGACCAGTTCCTGGTCCACCACGCCCAGCAGTCCTACTACGAGGCCCTGCTCGAGGCCGGGGTGCGGATCTACCGGTACAAGGCCCCGTTTGTGCTGCACGCCAAGCACTTCACCATCGATAACGAGGTCGCAGTACTCGGCTCCAGCAACATGGACATGCGATCCTTCTCGCTGAACCTTGAGGTCTCGGTGATGCTCCTGGGTGAGGACATCGTGCAGCGGATCCGGGCCGTGGAGGACAGCTACCGGGACATCTCGCACGAACTCGTCCTCGATGACTGGATGAAGCGTCCGATGCTGGTCAAGTATGTGGATAACGTCGCACGGCTGACCGCGACCCTGCAGTAGCGTCAGCCGGGCGGGAACCGGGTGCCGAGCGCGGAGAGGACGCCGAAGGCCTTGGTCCGGATCTCCTCGTATTCCTCCTGCGGCACGGAATCGGCCGTGATCGCCCCGCCGACGCCGAGGCTCAGTTCGGCCCCGCCGCCGGCCTGCTCCGTGACCACCAGGGTCCGGATCGCGACGGCGAGGTCGGTGGCGCCGTTGAGCGAGAAGTAGCCGATCGCGCCCGAATAGACGCCGCGGGGTGCAGCTTCGAGCCGGTCCAGGATGGCCATGGTGCTGACCTTGGGGGCGCCTGTCATGGACCCGGCGGGGAAGCAGGCCGCGACGGCCTCGGCGCGCGGCGTGCCGGGTTTGAGCCGCGCATCGATGGTGCTGACCATCTGGTGGACGGTGGCGTAGCTTTCGATCGCGCACAGCCGGCTGACGGACACGGAGCCGGGCACGGCGAAATGGCTCAGGTCGTTGCGTAGCAGGTCCACGATCATGATGTTCTCGGCCCGGTCCTTGGGCGATGATTCGAGGTCCCGCCGCAGCAGCCCATCCCGCGCGGGGTCGGCGTCCCGGCCGCGGGTTCCCTTGATCGGCTCGGCCCGCATCCCGCCGTCGGCCGCGATCCGCAGGAAACGCTCCGGCGAGGTGCTGGCCACTGTCAGGTCCCCGAAGCGCAGATAGCTGGCAAACGGGGCGGGATTCCTCCGGCGCAGCGCCAGATAGGCCCGCCAGGGGTCCAGTTCCCCCGGATTCACGGGTGCCGTCAGGGCGGTGGTGAGGCAGACCTCATAGCTGTTGCCCTCCGCGATCTCATGCTGGGCCGCGGCGATCTTGGACTTGTACGAGGCTTCCGAGTCGCGCGCGGCGAAATCCGGACCGGCGGAATGTACGACGGCGGCAGGTTCGACGGCGCCGCGTCCGCCGGCAGGCACCGCGGACGCCACCGCCACGGCCTCCGCCACCGCGGCCCGGGCAGTCTCCAGCCAGTCCCCGGCGCCGGCGGTATCCAGCACCAGCAGCCACACCGTTCGTTCGCGGTGGTCCAGCACAACGGCGCGGCCGGCGAATATCAGGCTGGCATCGGGTGTGCCCGCGGTGACGTCGCTGCCGCCGGTCTCGCGCTTGAGCTCATAGCCGAGGTAACCAAGCCAGCCCAGGGTGAACCCGCAAGGGTAGCCGTCGGGCGCGCGGAGGGCCCGGCGGCCCCAGACGCTGTCCAGCCAGCGGAAGAACGCTCCCTCAGTTGTTACCGAGGAATTTCCGACGCTCACGGAAGTCCGGCCGGAACTGTGCCGGACCGCCTGGCCGAAAGGGCCGGCGTCGTCCGCCAGGATGCTGAAGCGGCTGCGTTCCGCGGCTTCCGGCGCGGGGCCCCCGGGCGATGCCCCCGCAGGGTCCAGGGACGAGTCGAGCCACACCGCGTTCCGTGAGCGGGCGAAGAGCAGCTCGAAGAGCCGGGCGGCGTCGGGGGCGGCGTCGATCCGTTCGGCCCAAAGCCGGAGGCCGCGGCGGGCTGCGAGCTCGGGCAGCAGTGCCGGGGCCACGGCGGGCAGGTACTGGAGGGCCTGCAGCACCTCCTCCGGGGCAGCGCCGTCCGCGGTGTTGAGCACGCGCACATCGGCGTGGGCGGGAACGTCATCCGCGGCCAGCCACTCCTGCTCCTGGGCCGCCCACTGCTCCCAGAAGGGAGCGTAGCTGTCGCCGTCGCGGGCCAGGGCCCTGGTGCGGCGGTCCTGCTCGGGCGCATCGGCCCAGATCACCGCGTCCACGTAGGGCCTGGCGGCTTCGGCGGCGGCGCCGACGCCTTCGACCAGGACGATCTCGGCCGGCCGGGTGGTGCGGGTTTCGCCGTCGTAGTGGGCGTTCCAGTCCCAGCTGACCCACTCGGCTGACTCGCCGCGGCGGAGCGGGGCCAGGACCGTGGAGACATAGCGTTCAATGCCGGCGGCGAGTCCGTTCCAGCCGGGGTAAATGTCCTCCAGATGGAACAGCGAGACCTTGTGGTGCTCGCGGAGCCGTGCCGCCAGTTCGATCGCGAGGGTGGTCTTGCCTGCGCCCGAGCGTCCGTCAATGGCGATGATGACGGGTGCAGGACTCATGAAATAGAGCGTACCCGCTGCTGTGCATTGGGTTGATCACTGCCGGGATGTTGCCCGTCCGGCCGTTGCCGGCGGGCGAGCTCCGCCCGGACATACTCCACGATTCCCGGGACCGCGGCGCGGATCAGGCTCCAGGTGATGTCGAAGTCCGTGTGTCCGCCGTACCAGGGGTCCTCGATGCCCTGGTCCAGGGGGTCGCCGCCCGCGACCGCAGGGTCGAAGCTGCGCAGCATCCTGATCTTGCCGATGGACTCGCTGTCCGGTGCCGCCTGCCGCAGCCAGCCGTAGTGGTCCACATCCAGCGCGAGGATCAGCTCGCGCGTCCGGAACCATTCGGTGCGCCACTCCCGCGCCACATGGCGCTCGGAGGAGATGTTGTGGGCCGAGAGATTGCGGGCGGCCCGGGGATCGATCGGCCGGCCCACCTCATAGGCCGTGGTTCCGGCCGAATCCACCACGGCGCCGGTGAGCCGCCCGGCCGCGAAGGCCTCGGCCAGCATCAGCTCTGCCATCGGCGAGCGGCAGATATTTCCGGTGCAGACCGCGATGATCCGGTACTGGCTCGACACTGAGGACATAGTGCAAGCATGAATGACGCGGCCTCCTCTTGGCTAGCACCCCCGGTCCAGGTATTACAAAACGCGTCAATCGACTGGGATGCGTTGTCAATTCCTGCGGGCGGTGCCGCGGGCCCTTTGCCCCTACCTGATCGCGGGCAGGAGGGGGACGATTTGCCCATGACGCCGGAGACGAACGGCCCATTCCCCGGGGAATCGCCGGATGGCGCCGCACCCCCGTTCGACGGCGGGTCCAGGGATCCGTTCGACGGCGGCACTCCGTCGCCGGCGCGCCGGTACTCCGGAGCCGGGCACGGCGGCGCCGAACCAGGGCCTCCGCCTCTTACCCCGGTACCTGCCGCGGTTCCTGCCGCCTCGGCAGCGTCAGACGGGCCGCAAGGGGCTCCCTGGCAGACCCCGAATCGCCGGTTTGTGCCGGGCCTGTTCCGGCTGCTGGCGCTGCTCGTGGCCTCTGCCCTTGTCGGTGCAGGCGCCTCTCTGCTCGTGGCGCGGGCCACCGGCTGGGGCAAGGAAACCGTGGTGAAGCAGTACATCGCCACCAGCGGTGCCATCTCCGGACACCCCGCCGACATCAAGGTGCTGCTGGCTACTGCCCTGCCGTCCGTCGTCGCGGTGAAGGCTGTCAGCAACCAGTCGAACCCCTTTTTCAATCCCCGGGGCGGGGGAGCGGTCACGGCGGAGGGGACCGGCGTCGTGGTGGGGAGCGGAGGCGAAATCATCACCAACGCCCACGTTGTCAGCGGCGCGTCGACGGTGACGGTCACATTCAATGACGCCTCCGAACGGGCCGCCACGATTGTCGCCTCGGACAACGGAAATGACCTCGCCCTGCTCAAGGTCGGCGGAGTGGAGGATCTCCCGGTCCTGGAACTTGGCGATTCGGATTCCATCGCGGCCGGCGACGGAGTTGTGGCCGTCGGCTACGCCCTGGGGCTGGAAGGGGGACCGAGCGTCACGGCGGGAATCATTTCAGCCACCGGGCGGACCACAAGCACCGAGACGGGCTTCGGGACCAGCCAGACGCTGTCCGGACTGCTACAGACGGACGCCCCCATTAGTTCGGGGGACTCCGGCGGACCGCTGATCGACGCGGCGGGCCGTGTGATCGGCATCAACACCATGGTTGCGACCTCCACCGCATCGACGGCGGTGAACGGCATCGGCTTCGCGATCGCGTCGAATACGGTCAAGTTGCTGCTCCCGAGCCTGCGCGCCGGCTGACGCGGTACCGGCTGGCCCTTGGCGGGTCTGCGTTTAGTGCATCAGGGCCAGCATGGCCCCGACCGCGACGAACAGGACGCCGAAGCTACGGTTCAGCATCCTCTGTCCGCGGGCGTCGTGGGTGAAGCGCTGGAAGGACGTGGCCGCGGCGGCGAAGAAGAACCACATCACCAGGATGTCGATCACGATCACGGTGGCAGACAGCGTCAGGTACTGCGGCAGGAGCGGTTCCTCCGGGCGGATGAACTGCGGCATAAAGGCCAGGAAGAACACGATCGCCTTGGGGTTCAGCAGGTTGACCCACAGGCCGCGGCGGAACATGGAGAACGCGGGCTCGTTGCGGAGCGCGGTGGACTTCTCCTGGTCCAGATCGGGTTTGTGCAGGAACTGCCGGATGCCCAGGTAGACGAGGTAGGCGGCGCCGGCGTAGCGGATCACGTTGAAGGCTACCGGCGAGCTGGACACCAGGACTCCGACGCCGAGGGCCACGATCACGATGTGCACCACCAGTGCGGCCTGCTGGCCGAGGATTCCCCAGATGGAACGCCGGAAGCCGGAGTTCAGGGAGTTGCTCATGGTGTTGATGGCGCCCGCGCCGGGCGTGAAGCTGATCAGGACGCCGGCGCCCGCCAGGGCCAGCCAAAGGGAGGGTTGCACTGATTCAGTTTACGGCCGCGGGCAGGAAGGAAATTGCGGCCGTGTCACCTTCCGCACGCTAGTGGGCGTTTTCGTTAGTTCGTCGGGGGTCCAGGTCCCAGGGTGTGGGATGGCCGGGCTCAGGGACATGCCCCGCGCCGGGGCCGGCGGGTGGACATAGTCCGGTTATGCCCGGTCCCGGCTGCGAAGAATGGGCATGTCCCCCCGCAGCCCGGCTCTCCGCCGCCGGACCCACCCAACGCCTGGCTGGACCAGCCCCATGCGCCATGCCATGACGGTCCTGCCCGGTTGCTTCGGCGCCCGGCGCCAAACGCGCCCGGGAATCCGGGCTTTGCCCGGGCCGGCAGGCGGCCGGGCGGCGGGCAACCGGGAAGGAGCGCGCCCGCTGGCTGCCTGCGCCCGGCAGAGTAAGCGAAAATGCCCACCGGACATGCCCCGCGCCGCGGCCGGCACGGGGACATATTCCCGCTATGCCCGGTCCCTGGCGCGGAGAATGGACATGTCCTCCCGGCGCGAAGAACTTCAAGCCCGGGCGATCACCTCGCCGTTGGGGATCAGGAACCAGCCGTCGTCCGTGGAACCCCAGCGGTGCCAGCCGGCCGAAATCCGGGCCAGGTCGGCGGCGTTGGCGAAGCCGTATTCAAGGGCCTGGTCCGCGAAGGCCGAATGCAGCACCCGTTCGCCCCACACCCGGGCCTGCCACCGGCGCTGCTGCCCGGTGGCGTAGAGCCAGTTGCTGCTCGAGGGGGCGACGTCGGTGAACCCGGCGGACTGTGCCCACGAGACCAGACGGCGGCCTGCATCGGGCTCGGCCCCGTTGCGGCGGGCGATCCGCTGGTACAGCTCCATCCATTCGTCCAGTTCCGGGATGGCCGGAAACCAGCTCATGGCGTGGAAATCGGCGTCGCGTACGGCCACGATTCCGCCCGGCTTGGCCACCCGCCGCATCTCCCGCAAGGCCGCCACCGGGTCAGTGAGATGCTGCAGCACCTGATGGGCGTGGACGACGTCGAACGTCTCATCCTCGAAGTCCAGGTCGTAGATGTTGCCGGCCACAAACTCGGCGTTCTGCACGCCGCGCCCGGCCGCGAGGGAAGTCGCCTGGGAGATTATTTCGGGGGAGCGGTCCAGGCCTGTGACTTTGCCGGGGAAGACGAGCCCGGCAAAATCGCTGGTGATGCTGCCCGGTCCGCAGCCAACATCAAGAACCGAGACCCCCGGGGTGAGGTACGGGATCACAAACGCCGCGGAGTTCTCCGCCGTCCGTGAGGCGTGGGCGCGGACCACCGACTCGTGGTGGCCGTGGCTGTAGACATCGTCGGGCTGCTGCGCGCTCATAGTGAAACGCTACCGCCCGGCCCGGCGAACCGACAGCTACGGCGAGTCAGCGGGGGGAGGTGAGCCCGGCGGAGCGTCCAGAACCGATCCCTGGGCTGCCTCCTCCGCTGCGCTGATGGTTGCCGCGGTCATGGCCGTCATAAAGCGGGTGGCGATCTCAAGCTCCTCGGGCGTGAACCCTGCCATCGCGGCCCCCATATGGCGGGCCAGCGGGAAGAACATGGCGCCGCCGTCGCGGTAGGCCTTCGGGGTCATGCTGAGTTGGACTTGCCGGCGGTCGGACCCGTTGCGTTCCCGGACCACATGCCCGGAGCCATGCAGCCGGTCGATCAGCGCCGTGGTCGCCGGCGAGCTGAGGTTCAGTTCCTTCCGGAGGACCCCGGGGGTGACTATCTGGTGCCTGGCGGCGTACTTCATGATCACGGCCAGGGCATTGAGGTCGGTCCGGTGCATGTCGTTGCGGCCGCCGGCGGAATCCACATAGCGGTTGGCTTCGAGGGTGAATTCCTGGAGGATCCGGACCAGCGGAGGGGGACCGCCGGGTCCCGGGCGTCCGGATGCGTCAGCTGACACGTGGACTCTCCTCCTTCCCTTGCCTACTGGACACGCCTTCATAACCGGCGCCCTCCGGAGTTTACTGCAGTGGCGGAATCCATCGGAGTCAGGAAGGTCCCGCAATACGCCCCAAAAATTAAGCAAATCCGGGTTATCTCCATAGTAGAGATAGTCTATGATGGACTCAATTCTACTCCTCCGAGGCAAGCACCAGAAGGAACCATGAAAAAGACCTCCAGCACCACCGCCCGCACCCCGTTCTGGCTGCGCTGGCTGGTTCCCGTCTTACTCGTGGTGACATGGCTGGCCATCGCCGGAATCGGCGGACCCACCTTCGGCCGGCTAAGCGAGGTCTCCTCCAACGACCAGGCGTCCTTCCTGCCCGCCGGGGCCGAAGCCACCGCGGCGCAGGACTGGCAGGCCAAGTTCCGTGACTCCAAGGAGATCCCGGCCGTCATTGTGATCGAGAGCGATTCCGCCTTCACTCCCGTCCAGCTCGGCGAGGCCGCCGCGCTCAAGGGCAAGCTGGAAGCCCTGCAGGCCGGCAGCACCGTCATCGGCCCCATCCCGTCCGAGGACTCGAAAGCGGTCCAGTTCGTGGTGCCCATCGACTCCGCCGGCGAGGTCAAGGACGTCGTCAAGGAGCTCCGCGATGAGGTGAAGGCCTCCGCCCCGGAGGGAATGCAAACCTTCGTGACCGGCCCGGCCGGGCTGACGGCTGACCTCGTCAGCGCCTTCGCCGGTATTGACGGGATACTGCTGCTGGTCGCCCTTGGCGCGGTGTTCCTGATCCTGCTCATCGTCTACCGCTCGCTGCTGCTGCCGATCGCCGTCCTGTTCACCTCCGTCTTCGCCCTGTGCGCCGCTATCCTGCTGGTGTTCGGCATGGCGAAGCTCGGCTGGATCCAGCTCAACGGCCAAAGCCAGGGGATCCTGTCCATCCTGGTGATCGGCGCGGCCACCGACTACGCCCTGCTCTATGTGGCACGGTTCCGCGAGGCGCTGACGCATAACACCAACCGGACCACCGCCGCGCTGACCGCCTGGAAGGCCTCCTGGGAGCCCATCCTGGCCTCGGGGGCCACTGTCATCATCGCCCTGCTCTGCCTGCTGTTTTCCGACCTCAACTCCAACAAGGCCCTCGGCCCCGTGGCGGCGGCCGGCATACTGTGCTCCCTTTTTGCGGCCCTGACCCTTCTGCCCGCCATGATGGCGCTGCTGGGACGCACCGCCTTCTGGCCGTTCCGCCCCAAGCTGCTCCCCGAAACGGATCGCGAACCTGAGCTGGTCACCGGCCTCGAAGGCCAGAGGGGCCTGTGGCGCGCCACAGCCTCCCTCGTTTCCCGGAAGCCCCGTATCGTCTGGGTGGCATCAGTGCTGCTGCTCCTGGTGGCCTCGGGCGGCATCCTCCAGCTCAAGGCCAACGGCGTCCCGCAAACTGACGTCATCCTGACGGCCTCCAACGCCGTCGACGGCCAGGACGCGTTGGCACGGCACTTTGACGCGGGGTCAGGCAGCCCCGCGGTGATTGTGGCCGACGAAGCGAAGGCGCAGGCAGTGCTGGACGCGGTCAAGGCGGCCGACGGCGTCGGGGACGCCTACCTCCTGGCCGACGGCGGCGTACCAATCATCACCGGTGCGGCATCCGCCCCCGGTGCCCCCACAGCCCCGGCCGTGCGGGACGGAAAGGTGCTGATCAACGCGACGCTGAACTTTGCCGCGGACTCCAACGAGGCGGAAAATGTTGTTGTGTCTCTCCGGCAGGAGCTGAAAAAGGTCGACGGCGGTGCCCTCGTCGGCGGCGTGACCGCCACGGCGCTGGACACGAACACCACGGCCCAGCGGGATCTCGTCACCATCATTCCGGTGGTCCTGGCCGTGATCCTGGTGATCCTCATGCTGCTGCTGCGCTCCGTGCTGGCTCCGGTCCTGCTGGTGGCCTCGGTGGTCCTGTCCTATGGTGCGGCGATGGGTGTCTCCGCCATGGTGTTCAACAACTTCTTCGGCTTCCCGGGAGCGGACGCCACGGTGCCGCTCTTCGGCTTCGTCTTCCTCGTGGCGCTGGGCGTCGACTACAACATCTTCCTGATGAGCCGGGTCCGGGAAGAATCCCTCAAACACGGCACCCGGGCCGGGATCCTGCGCGGCCTGGTCGTCACCGGCGGCGTGATCACCTCGGCCGGGGTGGTCCTCGCGGCCACCTTCGCAGCCCTCGGCGTCATTCCGATCATGTTCCTGGTGCAGCTCGCCTTCATCGTGGCGTTCGGTGTGCTGCTGGACACTGTGCTGGTCCGGTCGCTGCTGGTGCCCGCCCTGGCGTACGACATCGGCCCGCGGCTCTGGTGGCCCAGCAAGCTCGGCCGCGCGGAGACGGACGCGGCAGCGCGGGCGGTGCCTGCCGCCGAGGAGACCGAAAGTGCGGCCGCCGCGGTCCGCTAGCTGCTGCCGGCCCATCGCAACCCACACCGCGGCCGCCGTCACCGTCCCTGGTCCCGCCACCAGGCCACGGTGGCGGCGGCCGCGTCCCTGAGCGCCGTCGGCCGCAGCCCCAGGGCTGCCTCGCTGGCGCGGGAGTCCAGCACGAATGGCCGATCGAACTGGTACAGCGTCTCGGCCAGTTCCCGGGTACCCGGCGAGACCAGCCCCATCGCCCGCAGCACCCAGCCCGGCACGGCCGAGACCCGCGGCTTCGGGGCGTCCGCCGCGGCGGCGAACGCGTCGGCGATCTGCCGCTGGCTCAGCGCCGGCCCCGTCGGGGCATGCCACACCCTGTTCCACAGCGACGGGTCCTGCGCGGACCTGATCATGGCCGCCGCCAGATCCGGCACGTACGTGAAGGAATGCGGGAGATTCGCGTTGCCGATCACCATCAGCGGCTTTCCTGCCAGCACCGGCCGCAGCATCCGCTCGCCGGCGTGGGCCGTGCGCACCCGCGGGCCGAAGAAATCGCTCGCCACCACGCTCACGGTGTCCGCCGAGGAAGCCGCCCGGGCCCCGAGCAGGGCCGTGCGGAGGCCGCGCTTCCCGCCCTGCGCCCCGCGCGGACCGGCTTCGGCCAGGGGCCGATCCGGCTCGCTGTAGGAGTAGAGGCTTTCCGGGAAGACAACGACGGCGCCCTCCCCGGCCGCAGCGGCCAGCACCGTCTGCTCGGCGCCGGGCAGTTCCTCCGCCCACACCCTGGCGCTGTACTGCGAGCCGTGGATGCAGTGGAAAACGGCCTTGGCGCCGTGGAACAGGGTGCCGAGTGAGGCGGGGTCGGACACATCGACGGCCAGTCTTTCGACCTGCGGGTGGTCGGGCCCGTTGCCGGACCGGGTGAGCACCCGCACCTGGTGGCCCGCGGCGGCGAGCTGTTCCGCGACGGTCCAGCCGACGGGTCCGGCTCCGGTGACGACATAGCGGGATGACCCTTCAGGCCGGGTGATTTCACGCTCTTCAGTGGTGGGCGCTGTTTTGGTGGGCTCTGGGGCTTCGAACGCTGGCATCGGGGTCTCCTCGTGGCTAGGGAGAGCAGTGCTCTCCAGCTCCAGAATGGAATCATCCGGCACAGAAGTCAAGAGCGCTGCTCTCTTATGTTGACGCTGCTCTGTTTTGTGGCAAGCTGGGGTCATGAATTCGCCCGCCGCCAAGCCCCCAACCCCGCGCGAGCGGGCCCGCGTCCGGACCATTGAGGACATTTTGCGCCTCGGCCGGGAGCATCTGGCGCTCCATGGGGCGGCCGCGCTTTCCCTGCGCGCCGTAGCCCGGGATCTCGGCGTGGTGTCGTCGGCGGTCTACCGCTACGTGGCGAACAGGGAAGAGCTCCTGACCTTGCTGCTGATCGATGCGTACAGTGAACTGGGCGACGAGGTGGACGCCGCCGTCGGGGCCCTCCCGGAGGAGGACTTTGCCGGGCGGTTCAGGGCCTTGGGTGCTGCCGTCCGGAGGTGGGCCCTGCGCGAGCCTGCCCGCTATGGACTCCTCTTCGGCAGTCCCGTGCCCGGCTACCGGGCCCCGGCCGAACGGACCATCGGGCCCGGAACCCGGGTAATCCTTGCCCTGATGACCATCCTGGACGGGGCCCACCGCGCCGGCCGGCTGGCCGCTAAAGGCGGGCCGGACGCCGTCGTGCCGCCGCTCGCGGCTGACCTCGAGCGGATCCGCAGCGAGATGGGCCTGGCGGTGCCGGACGGGCCGCTGGCGCGGGGTGCCCTGGTGTGGACCTCGCTGTTCGGGGCGGTCAGTTTCGAGGTCTTCGGCCAGTACGGCGCAGACACCTTTGCTGCCCCGGATGAGCTCTTCGACCATCATCTGACCGTGTTGGCGGACCTCGCGGGCCTCCGCCCCTCGGCGCACTAGCCGGCGCACTAGCCGGCGGACCGCCCGGCGGACCGCCCGGCTGACTAGGGGGCTGCCCCAGCTGGCCGCCCGGCCCTGCCGGACCATGATTGCCCTGCCCCCTGTCGCCTCCCCGTGGCGCTCGATAGACTGCCACTGCGCCCGCCCGGGCGTGCCCGATGCTTCCAGGAAGGATCCCTCCATGTCTGAGAATAGTGAGTCCGATCGAACGGCAGCGCACGCCGAAGGCAAAGAGGCCGAAGCCGAACTTGCCGAGGGGCAGTACGTCGAGGGCGACTACGGCGCGGCGGGCGTGACAGGCGAGAATCCGGCTGCCGCAGAAGAAGGCGAATACCCGGCCGGTGACTACGGCACGGCTGGCGTGGCCGACGGGGCCGCCGTCGGCGATGCCGAGGGTGAGTACCCCGAGGGCGACTACGGCAAAGCCGGCGCCGTCGGCAAAACACCGGCCGTCGTCGAAGACGGCGAGTATGAGGAAGGTGACTACGGCGCGGCGGGAACCGCCGGACAAGCACCCCGTACGGACCGCTAGGCAGGGACTTCGCGCAGAGCGAAACCGCCGCGTGTGGCGCTTCCTCTGCGCGGAATTCCGGGGAAGTTGGCACGCCGGGACGCCTTTCTGTCCGGCTGAAATCCAAAGTTGAGCGTACCCGACTCAACTTTGGATTGACTTTGACTGCGGCCTGAGTAAAGTTGAGTGCAGATCGCTCAATGACTGGGCGAGCACCGATCTCGGCAGGCCCGGTCGTCGGGCCCCGGCCCGATCGCCGGGCAGCAGCTCGATCACCGGAGCCAGCAAGTTTCCAAGAAAAGAAGGAAGCAACACATGTCACGTGCAGTAGGTATTGACCTCGGAACAACCAACTCCGTCGTCTCCGTTCTCGAAGGTGGCGAGCCCACCGTCATTGCCAACGCCGAGGGTGGCCGCACCACGCCGTCGGTTGTTGCATTCTCCAAGTCCGGCGAGGTGCTGGTCGGCGAGATCGCCAAGCGCCAGGCCGTCAACAACATTGACCGCACCATTGCTTCCGTCAAGCGCCACATGGGCACCGACTGGTCCGTCGCCATCGACGACAAGAAGTACACGGCGCAGGAAATCTCCGCCCGTATCCTCATGAAGCTCAAGAACGACGCCGAGTCATACCTGGGTGAGAAGGTCACGGACGCCGTGATCACCGTCCCCGCGTACTTCAACGACGCCGAGCGCCAGGCCACTAAGGAAGCCGGCGAAATCGCGGGCCTGAAGGTGCTGCGTATCGTCAACGAGCCCACCGCGGCCGCACTGGCCTACGGACTGGACAAGGGCAAGGAAGACGAGCTCATCCTCGTCTTCGACCTCGGCGGCGGAACCTTCGACGTCTCCCTCCTCGAGGTGGGTAAGGACGAAGACAACTTCTCCACCATCCAGGTCCGCTCCACCGCCGGTGACAACCGCCTCGGCGGCGACGACTGGGACCAGCGCGTTGTCGACTACCTCCTGAACCAGCTCAAGGTCAAGGGTATCGACCTGTCCAAGGACAAGATCGCCCTGCAGCGACTGCGGGAAGCAGCGGAGCAGGCCAAGAAGGAACTCTCCTCCTCCACCAGCACCAACGTCTCCCTCCAGTACCTCTCCGTCACCCCCGACGGCCCGGTTCACCTGGATGAGCAGCTGACCCGCGCGAAGTTCCAGGACCTCACGAAGGACCTGCTCGAGCGCACCAAGAAGCCGTTCCACGACGTCATCAAGGAAGCCGGCATCAAGCTCTCCGAGATCGACCACATCGTGCTCGTCGGCGGTTCCACCCGGATGCCGGCCGTCTACGACCTGGTCAAGGAGCTCGCCGGTGGCAAGGAGCCGAACAAGGGCGTCAACCCGGATGAGGTCGTCGCCGTCGGCGCCGCCCTGCAGGCCGGCGTTCTGAAGGGCGAGCGCAAGGACGTTCTCCTGATCGACGTCACCCCGCTCTCCCTCGGCATTGAAACCAAGGGCGGCATCATGACGCACCTGATCGAGCGCAACACGGCCATCCCGACCAAGCGCTCCGAAACCTTCACCACGGCGGATGACAACCAGCCGTCCGTGTCCATTCAGGTCTTCCAGGGCGAACGCGAGTTCACCCGCGACAACAAGCCGCTGGGCACCTTCGAGCTGACCGGGATCGCTCCGGCTCCGCGCGGCGTCCCGCAGGTTGAGGTCACCTTCGACATCGACGCCAACGGCATCGTGCACGTCTCCGCGAAGGACAAGGGCACCGGCAAGGAACAGTCCATGACCATCACGGGCGGTTCCAGCCTCTCGAAGGAAGACATCGACCGCATGGTCAAGGACGCCGAGGAGCACGCAGCAGAGGACAAGGCCCGCCGCGAGGCAGCCGACACACGCAACACTGCCGAGCAGCTCGCCTACTCCGTGGACAAGCTGATCGCCGACAACACCGACAAGCTGCCGGAAGAGGTCAAGACCGAGGTCCAGGCCGACGTCGACGCGCTCAAGGCCGCCCTCGAAGGCACCGATGACGCAGCGGTCAAGACCGCGTTTGAGAAGCTGCAGGCTTCCCAGACCAAGCTCGGCGAGGCTATCTACGCCCAGCCCGGTTCCCCTGACGGTGCAGCCGGCGCCCAGGGCGCCCCCGCCGGGGATCAGGCAGCAGGAGCCGACGAGGACATCGTCGACGCCGAGATTGTTGACGAAGACGAGAAGAAGTAATCATGCCGCATCACGGTAACGAAGAAGAGCACGGTTCTTCGGAGAACCGTCGCGACGCGGAACAGCGGGAAAACGAGCCGCAGAAGCCGATCATCCACGACAACCGCAAGGTTGATCCGAAGACCGGCCAGGCCCGCCACCCGGACCAGGAGCGCCACGCCGCAGGGGACACAGGCTCCGGGGACGCCCTGTCCCAGGCGGAAGACATCCTCAACAGCGTTGAGGTGCCGGCCGCGGAGTCCGTGGCCCAGGGTGCGGACCCGGCCGAAGCGGAGGAGCTCAGGAACGACCTCCGCCGCCTGCAGGCCGAGTACGTCAACTACCGCAGGCGTGTCGAACGCGACCGCGCAGTGGCGGGGGAGATGGCCGTCATCGGCGTCCTGAACTCCCTGCTTCCGGTACTCGACGACGTCGACGCCGCCCGCCAGCACGGCGACCTGACGGACGGCCCGTTCGCCGCAATCGCAGCCAAGCTGGAGAACGCGGTGAAGACGTACGGCCTCGTGCGCATCGATGAGACCGGCGTGGAGTTCGACCCCACGATCCACGAAGCCCTCATCCAGCAGCCCGGCCCGGACGTCGAGATCGACACCGTCAGCCAGGTCCTGCGCTCGGGCTACAAGTCCGGCGACCGTGTGCTCCGCGCAGCACAGGTCATTGTGGCTGTACCGGCCTAGCATTACCTTCGGTGGTTGAGCCTGTCGAGACTTCGGCAGGCTCAACCACCGACCCATTACTTTTGAAAGGAACGCCATTGGCTAGCCAGGACTGGGTGGACAAGGACTTTTACAAGATCCTTGGCGTCGCCAAAGACGCTTCCGAGGCCGACATCAAGAAGGCCTACCGGAAGCTCGCGCGGCAACACCACCCGGACACCAACGCCGGGGATACCGCTTCCGAGAAGAAATTCAAGGACATCTCCGAGGCCTATTCCGTGCTTTCCGACGCCGATGAGCGCCAGCAGTACGACGCCATCCGGGCCATGGGAGGCGGCGCACGCTTCGCCCCCGGCGGAAGCGGCGGCGCCGGTGGCGGCGCAGGATTCGAGGACCTCTTCGGCGGTCTCTTCACCGGCAACGCCGGCCGCCATTCCGGCGGGTTCAGCACCTCCGGCGGCATCCCGCCCGAGTTCGCCGATTTGTTCGGCGGTGGCGGCGGCGGACAGTCGTTCCAGCGCGGTCCGCAGAAGGGCTCGGACCGCACCGCGTCCACGAGCATCTCCTTCGCAGGCTCCATCCGCGGCACCACCATCGGGCTGCGTGAACCGGACGGCGAAGTCATCGACGTCCGCATCCCGGCCGGCATCAAGGACGGGCAGAAGGTCCGCGTTCGCGGCAAGGGCCAGTACGGCCCGGCCGGCAACGGGGACCTTATGGTCACGGTCTCGGTGAAGACGCACGATTTCTACGTCCGCGACGGCGACAACCTGCGCATCCACGTTCCGGTCACCTTCCCGGAGGCTGCCCTGGGCGCCGACATCGAGGTCCCGACCATCGACGGCGACAAGGTCAAGGTCCGTGTTCCGGCCGGGACACCGTCGGGCCGCACGCTCCGGGTCAAGGGCCGCGGCGTCAAGCACACCAAGGCGACCGGCGACCTGCTGGTGACCATCGACGTCGCCGTTCCGCGGAAGCTGGGCAAGGAAGCGGAGGACGCCGTCAAGGCCTTCGCCGCCGCCACTGCCGGCGAGGACGTCCGCGCCGAACTGGCTGCCAAGGCAAGGCTCTAGGAACGGGCCCTGCCATGGCCATCGAGTTTGACTTCGACCAGCCGATCTTCGTCATCTCCGTCGCCGCGGAACTGGCGGACATGCACCCGCAGACGCTGCGGCAGTACGACCGGCTGGGTATCGTCTCGCCGAGCCGTGCGCCAGGCAAATCCCGGCGGTACTCGCAGCGGGATGTAAACATGCTCCGCGAGGTACAGCGGCTCTCGCAGGAGGGCGTCTCGCTCGAAGGCATCAAGCGGATCCTCCAGCTCGAGAACCAGGTGACCGCCCTGCAGCGCCGGGTTATTGAACTGACCGAGGAACTGCAGCGCCGGCCGCAGGCCCTGGACTCCCGCATATTCGCGGCCGGAACAGCCGGCGACGTGGTCAGCCTTGCCCGTGGAAAACGCCCCCGCGCCCGCTCCCAGGCCCTTGTGGTGTGGAAGCCGCGCGGGACGGGGTTCGAATTCCCGAAGGGCTGACCAATCCCTGCAACCTTTCCACGGGCCCGCAGCCCTGTCCACGTGGTTGCCGGCCGGGACTGAGTACTCCGCCGCGTTTGTCGAGTAGTCGCGTTCCAGAAAGACGGGTACCGCCGATCCGTGACTTCCGGAGGTCCAGGCCCGTTGAATTGGACGGGTAAGCACGTCTGATTGTCGGGGGGCAATGATGATTGGTTCAATGAAGCTGTACAGACCCGTCGCTGCGGTGCAGGCGGCTAAGCCATGAGCTCGGGACTGCAAACGGTCGCGGTCTTCGCGGGATCGCTGCCGGGTTCCATTCTGATGTCGCTCGGGCAGACCCTGGTGCTGGTCTGCGTCTGCTTCGACATGGTCCGTGTGGTGTCGGTGCCACGGTCCCGCCGCCGCTTTGTGGCCAACACCGTGTTCACGACACTCGCGTTGCCCTCGATCCTGGTCATGGCGGTCATCGTGCTGATCGATGCCGCGTCCGGGGCATGGCAGGACGTGGCCGCCGGCGTCTTCATCCTGGTAGCTGTAATTTTCCGCTGGCGCCACAACGGCGATGAAGACAGCTGGTGGACGGGGAAGGGCAAGAAACTTGCCCGCTGGCTCCGGAACCAGACGGCCGTACGGTCCGCGATCGCACCGGCCGCCGCCTGAGCCCCGCAACGCGGGGTCACTTCGAGCCCATCCCGAGGGGTTTTATGGGCGCGAAGTGACCCCGCGTTGCTGTGGTGGCCGTCAGTAGCTGGCGGGGGTGCCGATAGGCTCAACCACCGGGCCCGGCGGGATGTATTCTGCGGCGAGTGCCTCGGAGCCGCGGGCCAGCAGGGCCACATCGGCGCCCACCAGGAAAAAAGCTGCCCCGGCTGCGAGATAGGCGCGGGCCGTTGCCGGGTTGAAAGCGTTCACGCCAGCGGGTTTGCCGGCCGTTGTGGCGGCGGCGAGACAGTGTTCGACGGCGGCGCGCACCTGGGGGTGTTCCTGCTGGCCCAGTAGCCCCATGGAGGCGGCAAGGTCGGAGGGCCCCAGGAAGATCGCGTCCACGCCGTCTACGGAGAGGATGTTCTCCACTGAGGCAACGGCGGCAACGGACTCGATCTGGACGGTGACGCTGACGGTGTCGCTGGCCCTGGCCAGGTAATCGGGGATCCGGTTCCAGCGCGCGGCCCGGGCCAGGGCGGAACCGACGCCGCGGACGCCGTGCGGCGGGTAGCGGGTGGCGGCCACGGCGGCCTCCGCCTCGGCTGCCGAGTTCACCATGGGGATCAGCAGGTTCTGGACGCCCAGGTCCAGGTACTGCTTGATGAGCACGGTGTCGTTCACCGGCGGCCTGACCATCACCTGGACCGGATACCCGTTGACGGCTTGGAGCTGGGCGAGGATGGATTCGAGTCCGTTGGGGCTGTGCTCGGCGTCGATCAGGAGCCAGTCCAGGCCGGAGCCGGCGCAGAGTTCTGCCACCAGGGCGCTGCCGGCGCAGACCCACATTCCGGCAAGGGGGCGGCCGGCAGCGCCGGTTTGGTTGCGCAGGGCGTCCCGGAAGGTGGGGTCTGGTTCTACTCGAAGCGGCATGTGATGCTCCCTAGCGGTCCGTAGTCGGCGTGGACGGTATCGCCCTTGTACACCCAGAGGGGCCGGGTGAACGAGCCGGCGAGGATGATGTCGCCGGCCGACATGGCGTCGCCGTGGGCGGCGATCTTGTTGGCGAGCCAGTGCACGCCGTTGGCCGGGTGGTCCAGGACCCCTGCGGCCACGCCGGTTTCCTCCACGGTCTGGTTCTTGTAGAGGATGGCGGAGACCCAGCGGAGGTCCACGGCGTCGGGACGGACGGGGTTGCCGCCCACCACCATGGCGCCCATGGCCGCGTTGTCGGCGATGGTGTCCACGATGGTCCTGCCTTCCATTTCGATCCTGGAGTCCAGGATTTCGAGGGCCGGCACCACGTAGTCGGTGGCGTTCAGGACGTCGAAGATGGTGCAGCCGGGTCCGGACAGGTCCTTCTTCAGCACGAACGCCAGTTCCACCTCCACCCGGGGATGGGCGTAACGGTCCCACTCCACGGAGCAGCCGGTCTCGAGGACCATGTCATCGAAGATGGCGCCGTAGTCCGGTTCGGTGATGCCGGTGGCGGCCTGCATGGCCTTGGACGTGAGGCCGATCTTGCGGCCCACGAGCTGCCGGCCGGCGTCCTCATTGCGCCGCCGCCACAGCTGCTGCACGGCGTAGGAGTCCTCCACCGTCATATCCGGGTAGCGGGCAGTCAGGCGGGGGATCGGGGTCCGGCTGCGGCCGGCTTCCAGCAGTTCGTCTGCGATGGACTCGATCGTCTTGGCATCCAGCATGGCTACAGCTGCGCGCCGAGCTTGAACCCGGTCTTTTCCCCGGCGTGGCCATCCCCGTCCTTGCGGGTGTAGGAGAACCCGTCGGCCCCCACGGTCACGGCCATTTCGCTTTTTTCCTCGCGGATGATGACGGGCTGCGGGTTGCCGTCGAGGTCCAGGACCAGAGAGGCCTCGGTGTACCAGGAGGGGACGACGGCGTTGCCCCACCAGTCGCGGCGCTGGTTGTCGTGCACGTCCCAGGTGATGGTGGGGTTGTCCGGGTCGCCGGTGTAGTAGTCCTGGGTGTAGATCTCGATGCGGTGGCCGTCCGGGTCCAGGATGTAGAGGTAGAAGGCGTTGGAGACGCCGTGCCGGCCGGGGCCGCGTTCGATCCGGTCGCTGATGCGCAGGGCGCCCATCTTGTCGCAGATCTGGATGATGTTGTGCTTCTCATGGGTGGCGAACGCGACGTGATGCATCCGGGGGCCGTTGCCGCCGGTCAGGGCGGTGTCGTGGACGGTCTGCTTGCGGTGCATCCAGGCCGCGTAGGTGACGCCGTCGGAGTCCTTGATGTCCTCGGAAACGCGGAAGCCCAGGTCCTCGAGGTACTTGCGGCCGCGCGGGACGTCGGGGGTGACCTGGTTGAAGTGGTCCAGCCGGACGAGTTCGCCGGCGGAGTAGAGGTCGTAGCGCTGGGTGAGGCGTTCGACGTGCTCTGTCTCGTAGAAGAATTCGTAGGGGAAACCCAGCGGGTCCTCCACCCGGACGGAGTCGCCGATGCCCTTGGTGAATCCTTCCGTGCGGCGTTCGGTGCGGCAGCCCAGTTCCTTGTAGTAGGCCTCGGCGGCGTCGACTTCGGCGGGGGACTTCACCCGGTAGGCGAAGGCCGCGACGGCGGCGATGGGGCCCTTGCGGAGCACCAGGTTGTGGTGGATGAACTCCTCGAGGGAGCGCAGGTAGATGTTGTTCTCGTCTTCTTCGGTGACGTGCAGGCCCAGGAGGTCCACGTAGAACGCGCGGGACTTGGCGAGGTCGGTGACCACAATTTCCATGTAAGCGCAGCGGACGATGTCCGGAGCCGGGACGGTGGGGGTGGGGACGAAGTTTGTCATGAGGTTCTCTCTTCTTTGAGGTGGGGTCGCGTGGCGCTTAGGCGCCGAATTTGGGGGTGTGCACCGTGCCGAGGGTGATGTGCACGGCCTGCTGGTCGGTGTAGAAGTCGATGGAGCGGTAACCGCCCTCATGGCCCAGCCCGGAGGCCTTGACGCCGCCGAACGGTGTGCGGAGGTCACGGACGTTGTGGCTGTTGAGCCACACCATGCCGGCCTCGACGTTCTGCGAGAAGTTGTGGGCGCGGGTCAGGTTCTGGGTCCAGATGTAGGCGGCGAGGCCGTACCGGGTGTTGTTCGCCAGGGCGAGGGCTTCGTCGTCGTTGTCGAACGGGGTGATGGCAACCACCGGGCCGAAGATCTCCTCCTGGAAGATCCGGGCGTCCGGGGCGACGTCGGCGAACACGGTGGGGGCGATGTAGTTGCCCTCCGGGAGGTGGTCAGGGCGGCCGCCGCCGGCCAGCAGCCGGCCCTCGGACTTGCCGATCTCCACGTAGGAGGCCACCTTGGCATAGTGCTCCGGGTGGACCAGCGCGCCAACCTCGGTCTTGGGGTCGTGCGGGTCGCCGACCACGATCTTCTTGGCGCGGGCGGCGTATTTGGCGCAGAATTCCTCGTACACGGCCCGCTCCACCAGGATCCGGGAGCCGGCGGTGCAGCGTTCGCCGTTGAGCGAGAAGACCCCGAACAGGGCGGAATCGATCGCGGCGTCGAGGTCGGCGTCGGCGAACACGACGCACGGGGACTTGCCGCCAAGCTCCATGGACAGGCCCTTGAGGTTGGCCGCGGCGTTACGGAAGATTGTCTGGCCCGTGGTGGTTTCACCGGTGAAAGAGATCAGCGGGACGTCCGGGTGCTTGACCAGCGCGTCGCCGGCTTCCTCGCCGAGGCCGTTGACCAGGTTGAACACGCCGTCGGGCAGGCCGGCGTCCTTGAAGATCTGTGCCCAGAGCGAGGCGGAGAGCGGGGTGAATTCGGCCGGTTTCAGGACCACGGTGTTGCCGGTGGCGAGCGCGGGGGCGAGCTTCCAGGATTCCAGCATGAACGGCGTGTTCCAGGGCGTGATGAGGCCGGCGACGCCGATCGGCTTGCGGTTGACGTAGTTGATCTGGGCGCCGGGGACCTTCATGGCGTCGTCGAACTGGGCCACTATCAGGTCCGCGAAGAAGCGGAAGTTCTCGGCCGCGCGCAGTGCCTGGCCCTTGGCCTGGGTGATGGGCAGGCCGGTGTCGAAGGTCTCGAGCTCGGCGAGGCGTGCCTCCTGGGCTTCGACGGCGTCGGCGATCCGGTTCAGGATGCGGGCCCGTTCGCGGGGCTTCATCCGCGGCCACGGGCCGTTGACGAACGCCTCGCGGGCGGCGGCGACGGCGAGGTCGATGTCTTCCTTCTGGCCGGCCGCGGCGGTGGCGTAGTTGGTGTTGGACACCGGGTCCAGGACGTCGAAGGTTTTGCCGCCCACCGAATCAACGAATTCGCCGTTGATGTAATGCTGGATGTGGGTGGGAAGGCCCTGCGGAACGTAGTGGGTGGTGGTAACAGGAGCGGTAAACGTCATTGTTGTCTTCCTAACTGATATTGCAACGCGGGGTCACTTACGGCCCATGCGGGCCCCCTCAATGGGCGCTAAGTGACCCCGCGTTGCTTTGGGCAAGGTACGCGTCCAGGGTGGCGGAGCGGTGGAGGCGGGCGGCCTTTTCGATGTCATCGGTGCCGGCGCCGGTTTCGATGAGCTTCAGCAGCGCCTCGTGCTCGTCCACCGACTCGTGGGCGCGGCCGGGGACGAAGCGGAACGTTGAGGAGCGGAGGGACGCGAGCCGGTTCCAGCCCCGCTGGACGAGGTCCAGGATGTGCGGATTGGGACAGTGCTCGAACAGGATGCTGTGGAAGTCCTGGTTCAGCGCGGTGAAGCGGACCGGATCGAAGTGCTCCAGACACTCCCGCATCTCGGCGTTCACGGCGCGGGCGCGCGCAATGTCCGCCGCCCCCATCAACGGAGCCGACAGGGCCGTGGCGGCGCCCTCAATGATGCTCAGCGTCTGCATCGTGTACAGGTATTCGGTGGGGTCGATGCCGGCCACGGTGGCGCCCACATTCCGCTCGAACTTGACCAGGCCCTCAGCCTCGAGCCTGCGGATGGCTTCACGGACCGGCACCACGCTGACGCCCAGGTCCTCGGCGATCTTTGCCAGCACCAGCCGGTAGCCGGGGGAGTACGTCCCGTCGACGATGCGGGCTTTGACGGCGGCGTAGGCCTGCTCGGACTTGCTGGCTGTGTGCGCGGCAGCGTTTGTGCCTAGGTCAGCGGCTATGTCAGCCATTGGTTTTGCCGGCTTCCCATTCCTCGTAGCTTGCCCGCCATTTGGCGTTCAGCGGGTAGAGGCCATCCACGCTGTGGCCCTGCTGCACCATCTCGGCGATGAACGTTTCCTCACGCTCCTGGACGATGGAATCGTCCGCGAGCTCTTCGGCCAGCGCCGGGGGGATCACCAGGATGCCGTCCGAATCGGCCACGATGATGTCCCCGGGCTGCACGGTAGTGCCGCCGCAGGCGATGGTGATGTCCGTGTCCCACGGGATGTGCCGGCGTCCCAGGACGGCGGGGTGCGGGTTGGCGTAGTACGTGGGCATGTCCATGGCGGCCACGGCGGAGAAGTCACGTACGCCGCCGTCGGTGATGATGGCGGCGGCGCCGCGGACCTGGGCGCGGAGGGCCAGGATGTCGCCGAGGGTGCCGGTGCCCTTTTCGCCCCGGGCCTCCATAACGAGGATTTCGCCCTCGTTGACCGAATCGATGGCCTTCTTCTGGGCGTTGAAGCCGCCGCCGTGGGACTTGAAGAGGTCTTCGCGGTTAGGCACGTAGCGCAGGGTCCGCGCCAGGCCCACGATCCGCTTCTCCGGGCGGGTGGAGGTAAGGCCGTCGATGCTGACGTTGTTCAGGCCGCGCTTGCGCAGCTGGGAGGACAGCGTGGCGGTGCAGACGCTTTCCAGCTTCGCCTTCAGCTGCGGGGCCAGGACCGGGACCGGCGCCTCTGGTTCCAGGACATGCCCGACGGCCGCGAGCCCTGCCGCTTCACGAGAGCCGTAGGCTTCCTCCCGCTGGAGATCATCGGCCCTGGGCCCAGCACCGAAGTCAGCGAACGGCGTCGAGCCTTCCTCCACCCGGGTGGCCAGCCGGCCGCTGGAAAGGCCGGCGGCGCCGCCCGCCGTCGTGCTGTCAGCGCTGACTTCAACCTCGACGACGTCGCCCGGCTGGGCGACGGAGGCACCGGCCGGTGTGCCGGTCAGAATGATGTCACCCTCCTCGAGGGTGAGCAGCTGCGAGAGGTCCGCGATCAGGCGGGCGAACGGGAACAGCAGGTCCCCGGTGGTGTCGTCCTGGACCAGATCGCCGTTGTGCCAGGTGCGGATGCGGAGTTTGGCCGGGTCGACGGCGTCCGCGGCAATCAGGCCCGGGCCCACGGGTGTGAAGCCGTCGCCGCCCTTGGACCGGAGATTGGAGCCCTTGTCCGCGTAGCGGAGGTCGTAGACGCCGAGGTCGTTGCTGGCGGTGACCCACTCGACGTGGCGCCAGGCGTCCTCGATGCCCACGCGGCGGGCGGGTTTGCCGATGATCAGCGCGATCTCGCCCTCGTAGCCGAGGAGTTCGCAGCCGGCCGGGCGCTCCACCGTTGATCCGCTGAAGGCCAGGGAGGATGACGGCTTCAGGAAGTAGGAGGGCTGCTCGGGGGTACGGCCCCGCTGGGCCGCCCGGCTGGGGTAGTTGATATGCACCGCGATGACCTTGCGGGCCGCGGCCAGGATGTGGTCGGTGACCTGTTCCAAGAGTTACTCCTCATCGAGTACGAAATCGTATACGAAACACTATGTCCCGGGAACTGTCGAACGTCAACCCCTGTTCTTGGGAGTTTTCAAAGCGCTTGTAACGCACGTCATACCTGCCGTACAGTTGTGGATCGCAGCTAGATTTCGATTATCGAACACCTAGTTCTAATATCGAACACCAAAGACGGCGCCAGGCCGCCACACAACGAAGTGAGGAAAGCCCGTGCAGTTCCACCACCACGGTTACGTATCCGGTGACCCGCGAGTCCAGCCGGTCGCCGGCGTCGGCATCGATCGGCCCACGCAACTTCCTGACCAGGTCGACGTGCTCATTGTGGGCAGCGGGCCCGCGGGCATGCTCACGGCCGCGCAGCTGTCCCAGTTCCCGGGCGTCACGACGCGGATCGTGGAGCGCCGCGGCGGGAGGCTCGCCATCGGCCAGGCCGACGGCATCCAGGCCCGGAGCGTCGAGACCTTCCAGGCCTTCGGCTTCGCCGAGCGGATCATCGCCGAGGCGTACCGCATCACCGAAATGGCATTCTGGAAGCCGGACCCGGCGGACCCTTCCCGCATCGTCCGTGCCGCCCGCGCCGTCGACGACGCGACGGGCATCAGCGAATTCCCGCACCTGATCGTCAACCAGGCCCGCGTTCTGGACTACTTCGGCGAGTTCATGGCGAACTCGCCCACCCGCATGTCGCCCGACTACGGCTATGAGTTCCGCAGCCTGGAGGTCGCCGACGCGGGCGAGTACCCTGTCACGGTGACCCTCGTCCACACGGCCGGGCCCGACGAGGGTCAGGAGCGCACCGTCCGGGCGAAATACGTTGTCGGTGCCGATGGCGCGCGGAGCAAGGTTCGGGAGTCGATCGGCTGCACGCTCGCCGGCGACAAGGCAAACCACGCCTGGGGGGTCATGGACGTCCTCGCCGTCACGGATTTTCCGGACATCCGCACGAAGTGCGCGATACAATCCGGCACGGGCGGCAGTATCCTGCTGATTCCCCGCGAGGGCGGCCACCTCTTCCGCATGTACGTCGACCTTGGCGAGGTCCCGCCGGACGACGCCGGCGCAGTGCGCAGCACCACGATCGAGCAGATCATCGCCAAGGCGAACGACATTCTCCACCCCTACACGCTCGACGTGCGCAACGTCGCCTGGCACAGCGTGTACGAGGTTGGCCACCGCCTCACCGACCGGTTCGACGACGTACTCCCGGACCAGCGCGGCAACCGCACGCCGCGCGTATTCATCACCGGCGACGCGTGCCACACGCACAGCGCCAAGGCGGGCCAGGGCATGAACGTCTCCATGCAGGACGGCTTCAACCTGGCCTGGAAGCTCGGACACGTGCTGGAGGGCCGCAGCCCGGAGAGCCTGCTGTCAACGTATTCGGCCGAGCGCCAGGTCATCGCGAAGAACCTCATCGACTTCGACAAGGAGTGGTCGACGCTCATGGCGAAGAAGCCCGAGGAATTCAACAGCCCCTCCGAGCTCGAGGACTTCTACGTAAGCACCGCCGAGTTCCCCGCCGGCTTTATGACCCAGTACGCCTCCTCCATGCTCATCGCTGCGCCCGTCCACCAGGCGCTGGCCTCCGGCTTCACCATCGGCAAGCGCTTCAAATCCGCGCCTGTTGTGCGGGTCTGCGATACAAACCCGGTGCACCTCGGCCACCAAGCCGCCGCGGACGGCCGCTGGCGCATCTACGTCTTCGCCGACGCGGCCGCTCCCCAAACCGGGCAGCAGGGCACGGCGTTGCCGGTTGCCGACTTCGCCGAGTGGATTGCCAACTCGCCGGAATCCCCGCTCGCCGCCACCCCCGAAGGCGCCGACCGAGACGCCTGGTTCGACGTGAAGGTCATCTACCAGCAGGACCACACGAGTATCGACATCGGTGCCGTCCCGGCAGCGTTCAAGCCGCAGGTGGGGCCGTTCCGGCTCACCTGCCTGGAGAAGGTCTACGCCACCGATCCGGCGGCGGACATCTTCGAACTGCGCGGCCTCGACCGCGGGGGCGTAGTTGTGGTGGTGCGACCGGACCAGTACGTGGCCAACGTCCTGCCCCTTGCGGCGACGACCGAGCTCGGCGCGTTCTTTGCGCCCCTCCTACGGGCAGGCAACCGCGCCCCCGAATTCCAGGATCACGCGGGCTAAGCGGCGGTCCGGGCACCCTGCCGACGGCGTGGTGACGCTCCCGCCCAGTTGCTTCTGGCCGCACCTCTGCGCACCCTCGGAATCCCGCGGTTCCTGGGGTGGAGGCGGGGCCCGGCACCGAGTAACTGGGATGGAGCGTCGTCACCCGGGAAGCAGGGACGAATCCAGAAAGTCCCGCCCCGCCCCCGCCCAAATCCATTGCTCAGACCAATTCCGCTGCGGAAAACGTCCCATGACGCGCAAACGGTACAGCGCTGCGGGTATACCCGCAGCGCTGTAGCGCTTGCGCGTCACCAGCCCGGATCCGTAGCGAATTCAGCTCAACGCTGCGTCGAAGAAGGTGTTCGACGCCGGGAAGCCGCACTTTTTGTGCGCGGCGGAGCCCTCAGCTTGTGGCTGCTTGCCCGGTCCGGTAGTCGGCGGCGGCATGTGCCAGGCATATGGGGTGACCCGGAGGCCGGGGCGGACTGTCCCCCGGCCGCCGTCGTCGCAGGCTACTCCCGACCGGTCAGCCGTTGATCACCTGCGGAACGCCGAGGGCTTTGAGGCCTTCGACGCCGAACTCGAGACCGTAGCCTGACTGCTTGGCTCCGCCGAAGGGGATCCTCGGGTCCACGGCGCCGTGTTTGTTGATCCACACGGTGCCGGCTTCGAGGCGGGCCGCCACTTTCCGTGCTTCGGCCGGATCGGAGGACCAGACGGAGGCTCCGAGGCCGACGTCGAGCGCGTTCGCCATGGTGACTGCCTCGTCCACGGTGCGGTAGCGGATGATAGGCAGGGCGGGTCCGAACTGTTCCTCGGCGACGAGCGGGTTGTCATTGTCGATGTCCGCCACCAGGGTGGCGGGGTAGAAATGGCCGGGCCGGTCCGCATCCGGGTTGCCGCCGAGCAGGATCCTGGCCCCCGAATCGCGGGCGGCATCGACCAGCCGGGCCACGATGTCGTACTGCTGGCGGTTCTGCAGCGGGCCGAGGACATTGTTCTCGTCGAGGCCGTTGCCCATGGGCATGGCAGCGGCGACGGTGGTGAGTTCGGCGCAGACGGCGTCGTAGATGTCGCTGTGGACGTAGAGGCGCTTGAGGGCCGCGCAGGTCTGGCCGGTGTTGATGAAGGCGCCCCAGAACAGGCCCTCGGCGATCGCTTTCGGGTCGGCGTCGGGCAGGACGATGCCAGCGTCGTTGCCGCCGAGCTCCAGCGTGAGGCGTTTGACGGTGTCCGCGGAGGATTTGATGATGGCCTTGCCGGTGGCGGTGGAGCCGGTGAACATCACCTTGCCGATCGCGGGGTGCCCGGCCAGGGCTTCACCGACGTCGCGGCCGCCGCTGACCACAGTCAACAGGCCTTCGGGGAGCTCCTCGTTAAGGACCTTGGCCAGGGCCAGGACGGACAGCGGGGTGAATTCGGAGGGCTTGACCACCACGGCATTGCCCATCCGCAGGGCCGGGGCGATCTGCCAGACGGTGATCATCATGGGCCAGTTCCAGGGACCGATCGCCCCGACGACGCCGATGGGCCGGTAGCGCAGTTCGGCGCGGGTTTCGCCGTCGTCCACCACGGTTTCCGGTTCCAGCGGGGTGCCGGCGGCGGCGCGCAGCCAGGCGGCGCAGGCGCCGACCTCAAACCGCGCGTTGGGTCCGTTGAGGGGCTTGCCCTGCTCGCGGGAGAGCAGCCGGGCCAGTTCTTCGGCGGAGCGTTCGACGGCGTCGGCGGCCCTCAGCAGCGCGGCGCTCCGGGCGTCGTGGCCCAGCGCCGCCCACGCCGGCTGGGCAGCTGCGGCGGCGGCAACCGCCCGTGCGAGGTCCTGAACGGTGTGGACCGGCGCTTCGCCGACGACGGCACCGGTGGCGGGGTCAAAGACGGTCCGGGTTTCGCCGGCGTTCGGGGTGATCGAGGCCAGGAGGGCGTCGTAGGTTTCCAAGGGGGTACTCCACTTCGAGTAGGCAAGGCGCACCGGCCGGCATGGCCTGAGGCTATGCCTCGAGTCTGCCCGCCCGGCAGGAAGCCGTCTTGTGAATCCGCGAACGGCCCTTGGCCTGAGGCGCACAGTTGCGGCCTCTTCCGCGAGCCCGGGCCGACGCCTGCACTGGGCGTCACTGCGCTCAGGCACAACAACTGATCGCTGCAGGACAAGGCACGGCCCGCGACCGCTGGCATGCTGGATTTCAGGTGCCTGAAACCACTGCCCGGCACTATTTCCCCAGCGCTCATGACCGTTAAGAAGGATCCAATGAGTATTTCGAATTCCGAGTCCCGGACCACTGAAGCCGCTCCACGCAAGGAGCATTCAACCGCCCTCCGTGCCGGCAGCATCGGCGTGATGGGCATCCTGTTCTTTGTCCTGTCCGCCCAGGCGCCCCTCACCGGGATCGTCGGGGCGTCCCCCCTGGCGGCCGCGCTCGGCAACGGCGCCGGCGCTCCTGGCGCCTACCTGATTGTCGGCATCGTCATTGTGATCTTTGCAGTGGGATTTGTCGCCATGAGCCGGAAAATTCAGGCGAATGGCGCCTTCTACGCCTACGTGACCGCCGCGTTTGGGCGACAGGTCGGTGCCGGCGCGGCCTGGCTGGCCCTGCTGGCCTACAGTACGGTGCAGGCCGCCATGTATGGACTCTACGGTGCCGCCTTCGCCGGCCTGCTGGCCTCGGTCGGGGTCGGCATTCCCTGGTGGCTGCTGGCCCTGGTCACAATGGCCGGCGTGCAGGTGCTTGGTTCGCTGAACATCGAACTCGGCGCCCGGGTCCTGGCCGTGCTGGTGGGACTGGAAGTTGCCGTCCTGCTGATGTTCGGGTTCACCGTCCTTTTCCGCGGCGGCGGCCCCGAGGGGCTCAGCATCGCGGCGTCCTTCTCCCCGGAAGCCATCGCCAGCGGCGCCCCGGGCGTGGCCATCATGTTTGCCGTGGCCTCCATGTTCGGCTTCGAATCCACGGCAATCTATTCCGCCGAGGCCAAGGACGCCCACCGCACAGTGGCCCGGGCCACTTACGTGTCGGTCGGGGTCATTGCCGTGTTCTTCTCCTTCATCTCGTGGATGCTGGTCAGCTACTACGGCCCGTCCCGGGTGGTTGACGCGGCCGGTGCGGCCTTGGAGTCCGGGGACTCCACCGCTTTTGTCCTGGCTCCCATGGTGGAGTTGTTCGGACCGTGGGCGGGAATCACCACCGGCATCCTGCTGGTCACGTCCCTGCTGGCCGGAATCATCGCCTTCCACAACGGCATCAACCGCTACCTCCATTCACTGGCGCTCCGTGGCTCCCTGCCCGGCGTCCTGGCCCGGACCAACCGGCACCACGCGCCCGCCGCAGCCGCCTGGGTCCAGACCGCCACCGCCGTCGTCCTGGTGGCACCCTTCGCCGTACTGGCCCTGGACCCGGTACTGACCCTGTTCTCCTGGTTCAGCGGGCTGGCTGTCGCGGCGCTGCTGGTGCTGTACATGCTGTGCTCGGCCGCCGTCGTCGGGTTTTTCCGCCGGGAACGGGCGGACGGACAGCTCTGGCAGACCCTCATTGCCCCAACGCTCGCAGCCCTGCTTCTGGCGTGGGTCCTGTACCTGGTGGTCAGCAATTTCACGTCGCTGATCGGCGGCAGTGCCGAGACTGCCGTGGCGCTGCTGGCGGCGGTCCCGGTGGTGTTCGCAGCCGGCGTGCTGGCGGAGCGGCACGTGGAGAAGCGTGGGGCGCAGCTGGTGCCCTGAGGCCCTTTCGGCCCACCTGCCAGAGTTCATAAACGGAGCTGAGCCGGCACATCGGTTCGAACACGGATGTGCCGGCAGGCGACGGCGGCACGGCCGTCCCTCCGGCGCAGGGGCTGATGAAGCCGGTCCCCCACCGGGTCTCAGGCGCCGCGCCGCCAGTCGGTGGGTGATTCACCGAAGGCGTCCCGGAAGGTGCGGCTGAAGTGGGCCGCATCCAGGAAACCCCACCGGGCGGCGACGGCACCCACGGACTTTCCGGAGTGGAGCGGGTCCCGCAGTTCCCGGCGCGCGCCTTCCAGCCGCTGGCTCCGGATCCAGCTCGCAACGGTTGTCCCTGATTCGTGGAACACGTTGTGCAGGTGGCGGGTGGAGATGAAATGGGCCGCGGCGATGGTTGCCGGCGACAACAGGGGATCCGCCAGGTGTGCCTCGATGTACTCCCGGACGGAGACCGCCAGCAGCGCCTGGGGTTTCATCCGGTCCGGCGCGATATCCATTTCCGCATGCAGCATGGTGGAGACCAGGTCCAGGGCATTGGTGGCCAGCCGTGAACCGCTGGGGCCGCTAAGGACCTCAAGATTTTCCGCCAACTGCCCGATGAACTGTCCCACGATGCCGCTGAGTCCGGCTCCTCCGGCCAGCCTGACGGCCGAGAGCTGCCCGACGTATTCCGGCGGCAGCGAGAGCGTGTCGCAGGGGAACATGACCACCATCATCCGCGCCTGCTCCTCGAACGCGAGGGTGTAGGGGCGATTGGTGTCATAAATGGCCAGGTCGCCCGGGCGGAGGAGTGCCTCGCGGTTGTCCTGGATCAGCAGTCCGGTGCCTTGGAGTTGCAGGTTCAGCTTGAAGTAGCGCTGGCCGGACTGGGCGATCAGCGCCGCGGTGCGGTGGACCGCGTGGCCTGTTGCGGTGACTTCCACAATAGACATCCGGTCCAGCACCCGGGACCGCATCTTGCCCTGGAAGCCGTCGGCGTTGTCGGTGTCCGCCACGAGTGGCACGAACGATTCCGCCACCAGGTGCCGCCAGTGGTCGAAGGAGACGGCCTCGTTTGTGCGGAGGTCTTGCTGGGTGGTGGGTGCAGTCATCGACAATCCTGACGCCGGAAACAATCCAAGGACTGTGTCGCGGGACACAGTCCTTCGAGGATAGCTCCGCGGCGGTGCGGTTGTCATCTTTTTTCGACAGTCGGCGAAAAAAGATCCGGCGCCCTAGGAGGAGGGCGGCGCGATCAGCCGGAGGTAGTTCTCAATCTGGCCGGCCAGGGCGGAGTTGTCCTGGCCGGCCGGCGCCAGGGCTGCTGCAATCTGGGCGCCAAGCATCATGTTCAACAGCTGGTCGGCGATTGCTGCGTCGGTGATGGCTGCGCCGATCTCGCCAGCCGCCCGGGCGTCGGAGAGATAGCCCAGCATGGCTGCATGCCACTCGTCCATGGACGCCTGGTGGATGGCTGCCTTGGCGTCGTCGTTGATGGCCTTCTGCCAGAACGGGATGACGATCCGCGCTTCGTTGACCCGTTCTTCATCCAGCGGGAGAACTTCGTCGCAAAACGCCCGCAGTGCCGACAGTCCCGCTTTGCCTTCGGTGCCGTTGGCGATGCGCTGGTTGGTCCGGTTGAATACGTGGCTGAAGGCGAACTCCAGCAGGGTGTCCTTCGTGGGGAAGTACGGCTTGAGGGCCCCGTTGGCGAAGCCCGCCTCCAGGGCAATCTCGCGCATGGTGGCGCCTTCAATGCCCAGGCGGGCGATGATCCGCCACGTGGCATCCACCAGTTCCAGCCGGCGCTCGTTATGGTCAACAATCTTTGGCACGGCGGCCGCTCCCCGGAAATATTTTGCATCTGACTCTTGTGAGCCATCTTACGGACCGTTATTCTCTACAACTATAGAAAATAAAAAATCCCGACCGGCCACGGTCCCGGACAAAGGTCACCCATGACGCTTGCACCTGTTGACACAGCCACCCCGTACCGCCTGGCATCAGGCGCCGAAATCACCGAAGTGCAGGCGATCCTGCGCGCCGCCGGACACCTGGGTCCGGAGAAGCGCATCGCGTACCTGGGCCTGCTGGATCCGGTCCGCGGCGCTGCTGCCGCAGGCGCCACCGGCGCTGCCTCCGAAGCTGAGGACCGCCGGTTCCGCATCTTTGTCCATGACACCTCCGGCGGTGCGCCCACGGACGCAGTGGTCTCGTTGACCCGGCAGGAGGTGGTGTCCGCCGTCCAACTGGACACCGCCGTCACCGGCGAACTCCCGGTCCTGGAGGAAGAATTCGAGGTGGTGGAGGCGCTCCTCGCCGCGGACGAGCGCTGGCTCGAGGCGCTCGCAGCGCGGGGGCTCGACGTCGGAAAGGTCCGTGTCGCGCCACTGTCTGCCGGCGTCTTCGAGTACCCGGAAGAAAAGGGGCGCAGGATCCTGCGTGGCCTGGCCTTCGTACAGGATTTCCCCGAGGACAGCGCCTGGGCGCATCCCGTGGACGGTCTCGTGGCGTACGTCGACGTCGTCAGCAAGACGGTGACGCAGGTGCTGGACACCGGCGCAGTGCCGGTTCCCGCCGAACACGGCAACTACACGGACCCTGAACTGACAGGGCCACTCCGCACCACGCAGAAACCCATCAACATCACCCAGCCGGAAGGGCCCAGCTTCACCGTCACGGGCGGGAACCACATCGAGTGGGAGAAATGGAGCCTCGACGTCGGCTTCGATGTCCGCGAAGGGGTGGTGCTGTACAACATCGCCTTCCAGGACGGTGACCGCAAGCGGCCCGTCATCAACCGGGCGTCCATCGCCGAAATGGTGGTCCCGTACGGGGATCCCTCGCCGATCCGGTCCTGGCAGAACTACTTCGATACCGGTGAATACCTTGTGGGTCAGTACGCCAACTCCCTGGAACTTGGCTGCGACTGCCTCGGCGAGATCACCTACCTCAGTCCCGTCATCAGCGACGCTTTCGGCAACCCCCGGGAGATCCGCAACGGCATCTGCATGCACGAGGAAGACTGGGGAATCCTGGCCAAGCACAGCGACCTCTGGACGGGCATCAACTACACCCGCCGCAACCGCCGCCTGGTGATCTCCTTCTTCACCACCATCGGCAACTACGACTACGGCTTCTACTGGTACCTCTACCTCGACGGCACAATCGAGTTCGAGGCCAAGGCCACCGGCGTCGTCTTCACCTCCGCCTTCCCGGAGGGCGGATCGGACAACATCTCCCAGCTTGCCCCGGGCCTGGGCGCCCCCTTCCACCAGCACCTGTTCAGTGCCCGCCTGGACATGGCGATCGACGGCTTCACCAACCGGGTGGAGGAGGAGGACGTGGTCCGGCAGCCCATGGGGCAGGGCAACGAGCGCGGCAACGCCTTCTCCCGGAAACGCACGGTGATCGCCCGCGAATCCGAGGGCGCGCGCGAGGCCGACGCCCGCAACGGCCGGACCTGGGTCATCTCCAACCCGCAATCACGGAACCGCCTCGGGCAAGCCGTGGCCTACAAGCTCCATGCCGAAGGCCAACCCACACTGCTGGCAGACCCGGAGTCCTCCATCGCCCGGCGCGCCGCGTTTGCCACGAAGGACCTGTGGGTGACGCGGTTCGCCGCCGAGGAACGGTACCCGACGGGCGACTTCGTGAACCAGCATTCCGGCGGGGCGGGTCTGCCGGCCTATGTTGCGCAGGACCGGGACCTGGACGGCCAGGACATCGTTCTCTGGCACACCTTCGGACTGACCCACTTCCCGCGTCCCGAGGACTGGCCCATCATGCCGGTGGACACGGCCGGCTTCAAACTCCGGCCGGAAGGCTTCTTTGACCGCAGCCCCGTGCTGGATGTGCCCGCGAGTGCACAGCCGGCCGGCGGCCACTGCCACAGCTAGTCCGGCAGCCGTGACGGCCGCAGGAACATTGGGCCACCGGGCCGGGCTGGCCGGCCTCGTCTTCCATTCCCGGATCTGCGCCGCCGTGACGGCAGCGTCGTGCCTCGCGCACCTGTGGCTGGTCGCCGGGAAGCAGCACGGGATGTGGCTGAACCTGCTCATGCTTGCCATGGTGGCGGTGTGCCTGCCGTGCGCGGTGCATATCTGGCGTCACGGACGGGCCAGGTCCCTTCGCCAGGTCATGGCCTCGGCGCTGGCGATGACCGGGGTGCACGCGCTCCTGCTCCTCGGTGCGGGGTCCGGCGCCGGGGCATCGGGCCACATCCACCATGACACCGCTGCCGCGGCGGCCGCGGCAGCGGGAGCGGCAGCGGGAGCGGCGGAAGCGGGCGCCGGCGCGTTGCTGGCGGTCATCGTACTGGAAATGACGACGGCGCTTCTCGCCGCGACGGTCCTGGCCCGGCTCCGGGCGCAGCCCGGCCGCTGAATCGCGTCAGTCGTTGAAGAGCCCGGCCAGGTCATCCGCCGTCAGCGCGCCGCCGGCGCGGCATCCACCGGGGCGGCGTGGTGGATGTCGTGCGCCCGGACCAGTACGTGGCGAACGTCCTGCCGGTGCCGGCGACCGTGCCCCCGAATTTCAGGATCACGCGGGCTAAGCTTCGGCACGGGCACCCCTGCCGAAGGAGTGGCGACGCTCCTGCCCAGTTGCTTCCGACCGCACCTCCGCATGCCCGCGGAATCTCGCGATTCCCGGGCGCGGAGGTAGGGCCGGCGCCATGTAACTGGGATGGAGCGTCGCCACCCGCGAGCAGGAACAGCGCAGATGTCCCGCCTGGACCCCGCGTCCCCTCCGCTCAGACCAACTCCGCTGCGGAAAAAGTCCCACGACACGGCGCCGACCCAGCGCTACGGGTATACCGCAGCGCTGGGCCGGCGCCGTGTCACGAGCCCGGACGCGTAGCGAATTCGGCGTAACGCTGCCTCGAAGGAGGTGTTCGACGCCGGGAAGTAGTACTTCGGTGCACGGCGAGGGCTCTAGCCTTGGCTGCTTTCGCGGTCCGGTATTCGGCGGCGTCATAGACGGAGCCCAGCGCCCGGACCGCGTCAGTCGTTGAATAGCCCGGCCAGGTCATCCGCCGTCAGCGCGCTGCCGCTGAGGGCATCGCCTTCCATAACATCGGCGAACAGCTTTGACTTCCGGGCCTTGAGTGCCATGACCTTCTCCTCGATGGTGTCCTTGGCGACCAGCCGGTAGACCATCACATTGCGGGCCTGCCCGATCCGGTGCGTCCGGTCCACGGCCTGGGCCTCCGAGGCCGGGTTCCACCATGGATCCAGCAGGAACACGTAGTCCGCCTCCGTCAGGTTCAGCCCGAAACCGCCGGCCTTGAGGCTGATCAGGAACACCGGCGCCGCGCCGTTCTTGAACTCGTTGACGACGTCGGTGCGGTTGCGGGTGCTGCCGTCGAGGTAGCAGAACTCGATCTTTTCCTCGACGAGCCGTTCCCGGACCTTGCCCAGGAAACCGGTGAACTGGCTGAAGATCAGCGCCCGGTGCCCTTCCGCGACGAGGTCTTCCAGCTGCTCGAACAGCACATCGAGCTTGCTGGACCGCACCCCGGACAGGGACGGGTCGATCAGTGAGGGGTCCAGGCTGAGCTGCCGCAGCAGTGTCAGCGACTGGAAAATCGTGAAGCGGTTCTTGTTGACGTCATCGATCAAGCCCAGGATCTTCTGGCGCTCGCGCTGCAGGTGCGTCTGGTAGACCTTCTGATGCCGCGGATTCAGGACCACCTCCAGGATCTGCTCCTGCTTCGGCGGCAGATCGTGGATGACCTGCTCCTTGGTGCGGCGCATCATGAGGGGACGGACCCGGCGCCGGAGCTTGTCCAGCTGCGTCCTGTCCCCGTTCTTCTCCACCGGCTTCTGGTAGTACTCGGCGAACCGCTTGGGGCTGGAGAACAGCCCGGGCGCCACGATCGAGGTCAGCGCCCAGAATTCCATCAGGTTGTTCTCCAGCGGGGTGCCGGTGATGGCCAGTTTGAAGGGTGCGGGAAGCTTCCGCGCGCACTGGTAGGCCTTGGACTGGTGGTTCTTGACGAACTGGGCCTCGTCCAGGACCAGGCCGGCCCATTCCTTCGAGGCGTAGGCGTCGTAGTCGATCCGGAACAGGGCGTAGGAAGTGATGATGATGTCCGCGCCCGCCATCGCCTCGGCGGGATTCGAGCCGCTCTTTGCGAAGGTCTCGCCGATGGCGAGGACCGTCAGCCCGGGGGCGAACCGCGCGGTTTCTGCCTCCCAGTTGCCCACGACACTCGTGGGGGCGACCACGAGGAAAGGCGCAGCACCGGCACCGGTGCCGGCGGCAGCACCGGCATCGGACTCCATGCCGGCTTCGTGGGCGGTGTCAGTGCTCCCCGGGGCGGCGTCCTTGGCGGCTTCCTTGGCGGCGCAGATCAGCGCCAGCGCCTGGACGGTCTTGCCCAGGCCCATGTCATCGGCAAGGACACCGCCGAGTCCGTGGCGGTAGAGGAAGCTGAGCCAGTTGAAGCCTTCCAGCTGGTACGGGCGCAGCTCGGCGTTGAGCGTCGAGGGCAGCGGCAGCCCCTTCACCCCGCCCTCCAGCAGCCCGCCGACGGCGTCGCGCCAGGCCGCGGCCTGCTCGTCAACAATGCCGAGCTGCGCGAGCTCGTCCCAGAGACCGGCCTGGAAACGGCTGATCTGCAGCGGCGCATCCTTGTTGTCCTGCAGTTCCCGCGCCTCTTCAATCAGGGCCCGCAGCTGGTGCAGCTCGGGCAGGTCCAGGGAGAAGTAGGCCCCACTGGGGAGCAGCATCTTGGTCTGGCCGGCCGCCAGGGCGGAGAAAACGGCCGCGAAGGACACCGGCTGGCCCTCCAGAGAAATCTGGATGCCGAGGTCGAACCAGTCCCGCTGCTCCGTGGCCTTGGTGGAGATGGACACCACGGGCGCCTCGTCGGCCTCCCGGTAGTCGGCGATCTCGCCGGCGGTATCCACGGCGACCCCGGGGACCTCGCGGAGCACAGGGAGCAGCTCCTCGGTGAAGGCCAGTGTGTCCAGGCCGCTGAGTTCAGCCGAGCCCGCAAGCCGCGGTGTCCCCCAGCCGCCGGTTGCCGACTCGCCCAAGGCCGGCACAACATCCCACGGCTGCCCGACGGCCTCCAGGATGCGCGCCTCCGCCGGGTCGTCCCGGTAGCCGTGGTCACCCGGGTGGCGCCAGAGGGGCTGGGCCGTGACGAGGTTTCCGGACTTGTAGTGCCATTCCCAGTGCAGCCGGACGCGGTGGTCCGCGCCGTAGTTGGCGAGCAGGGACAGGGTGGGGACAGCCAGCTGCGGAAGCTCCACGGACTCGTCCGACGCCGTGACCCGGGCAGACTGCTTGAGCTTGGGGTAGAAGCCGGTCAGGAAGCGGCTCTCGTCCCGGGCCGGGATGTGCAGCGTGGTTCCCGCGGTGACGAAGGTCAGCAGTTCCTCACTCAGCCCGTTTTCCAGCGGAGCAAGCGTGATGACGGAGTCCGAGGGCGCGGCGCCGGGCAGGGTGTCTGCCCCGGAGGTCAGGAAGATCCCGTGGGCGGGGCGGCCGATGGTCCCGACCGAGGAAGGATCGACGACGAACCCCTCCACCGTGATGGTCGGGGCGAGCGACAGACCGCTGCTGCCGTCCCCGGCCGCGGCGGCAGGAGCTACGGAACCGGCGTCCCCGCCGGGAACGCCGTCCGCAGGAACCGGCGCGGCGCCGAAGCGGGCCAGGTTGAGTCCGACGGCGGCAGGTTCCTCCACGAGCCTCACCGGCTCCAGGCCGCGGCTGTGGACCAGCGCGACGCCGATCTTCTGCGCCTGGGCCAGCAGGCTCCACAGGTTCTTGCCTGCATAGGTATTCAGTCCCAGCCAGGGCGCGCTGCCGGTGTGCTGGCGGTTGGCCAGGACCGTGTGCGAGGCGAGGAACTCCTGCATCCACTCGACGTGGGCCTCGTTGCATTCGCGCCGGTAGTTCAGGTAGCTCAGGGTGTTCCACGAGACGTCGCCGCGGATCCACTTGCCTTTTGCGCCCATGATCACGGGCCGCGCCTTGAGCTGGCGGACGCTGCGGAGCGGATCCCGGCGGCCGGTGTAGGAGAAGTGCGGTGCGGGTTCCTCGACGTCGAACTGCAGCGCCAGCGGGATGCCGTTGGTGGACTGCGTGATGCCGGGGCGCGCAATGAGCGGGCTGAGGGCCTGCTCCCAGTCGGGAACATCCAGCGGCTCGGCCTGCCGTGCGAGCCGGGTGGCATCGGCGGGGGCCAGCAACCGGACGCGGGTGGCGGGGTTGTCCTCGGCCGCGAACAGCAGCGCGGCGACATGTTTGCAGTCTTTTCGAACCGGACAGCTGCAGACACCCACGGTGCAGCTCCAACCGCCTGCCTTGCGGACCAGCTTGGCGGTGGTCGAATAGGGCACGTCGGAGCCGCCGCGTACCTTGCCGAGCATGAGCCCGGTGGCGGCGTCGAAGGAGATTCCGGAAACGCGGCTCCCCATGGCGTAGGCCAATCCGGCCGCGAGGGAGCGGTCGTTAATTGCGGGTGTCTGTATTGCCAGTGCCGCACTATCGTCCGGATGGGATGGCATTGTGCGCACTACTTTCAGCAGTTGGTCATCTGATCCATCTTAGCGAGCCTGGACGGGTCCCTCGAACTTCGCCGGCAGCAGCCCGTGCCGCGCGGCCACCCCGGCCAGGCACGCCGGACGGCCGGAACACCCAAACTTCGTCTGACGTTCAGCTCCGGCTCAGCCGCGGGCCGGCCCGTGCAACATACCTTGGAGGGGTCCGGAGCGCCACCAGCCTTCAGCAGTGAGGAATTCCCATGAGCAACGGCCTTTCCACCACCGTTTCCAGCGCCACACCCGCCCCGGTCCTGACCAGGGAAAGCATCAGCGGCAGCGACGCTGACGCCGTCGACGCGAACGTAGACGTGGTCAACGCCATGTACGCGGAGCTGCTCGACATTGACGAGATCGCCCCGAACGCACTGCGAAGCTACTACGTGGACTTCTACCTGACCCAGTCGCTGGGCGGCGGGTTCGCCCAGTACGTGTTCACCGCGCCGGAACGCGAGGACATTGACGCCTACATCCGCGAAGGGCTCGAAGCGATGGGAGCGGCCGGGCATCTGGATCTCTTCAACCGCACCGCGGACGCCTTCGACTCACTCTCCGAGGAGGAAGCAGACGCCTATCTTGACGGCGATGCCGACACTGGGAACGGCGACCCGGATGGCGTGCAGGACGCCGTGCAGCCCCTGGAAGAACTTGACCGCGAGTTCGAGTCACTGCTGGAAACCGAGGACCTCATCCGGCTCAACGCGGTCTGGCTCCGGGGCCAGGCGGACCTCCTGGTCCTTGACGACGAGGAACTTGATCTCCACATCGCCGAGCGGGTGTCGCGGATCCCCAACCTCGCGGAACGCCAGGCCGAGGCCGCGGAGGACGATCTGCAGGACGCCCCGGAGTTTGAGCTGATCATCCGTGAACTATGCAACGTGGCGGGCCACACACTGGTGAAGATCACCATGGGTGACCCCAACTATGACCGCGACGGCCAGCCCGCCCTGGCCTGGCATTTCACCACGGACCAGGGCGAGTACCTCATGGTGGAAGACGACGATGAGGCCTTCATGATCCACCCGGACACCAAGGAAATTGTGGCCGCGGTCGAATTCGCGGACGACGACGACTAACCGGCGTCCGTCCGTCGTCAGCTAGGAACCGGCGGCCGTGGTGATCATTTCACCGGAGGGTGCCACGAGGTACCAGACGCTGTTGACGCCCTGGCCCAGGATGTCCCCGGCCGCCTTGTCCTTGGCGAAGTAGTAGACCGGCAACCCGTTGATCGTCAGCTGCATCTTGCCGTCAGGGGTGGTGATGGTGCCCACCTTGCCGGTGACGCCGTCGACCGTGGGTGTGGCAGAGGTGGTGACGACCGGCGGCCAGGCGGTGAGGCAGCCGCCGGTGCAGGTGCTCGTTCCCGAGTCCTTGACATCTTTCGTGTAGTAGTAGACGCTCATGCCCTTGCCGTCCACCACGATCTGCCCGAGCTTGGAGGATGCCACCTTGAGCTCCGCGGCCGCGGCTGCCGGAGAGGACGCCGGTGCCGAACTGGCGGCGGCGCTGGGGGACGTCGTCGCAGGCGCCGACGTCGTCGAGGTGCCGCTGCCCCCGGCACAGCCGGAAAGTAGTGCGGCAACGGCGAAAGCTGACAGGCCAATGCTGAGGTGCTTCTTCATCTGCTGCTCCTTGACTCGTGCCGGCCAACTCAGAGTCCGGCCCTAACCCATACGACGCCGCCGGGTGAACAATGGTTCAGGGCGGGGTGGTGAACTTTTCCGCCGCCCCGAACGTCGTACGGGGCAGAAGAGGGCAGAGGGCGGAGCAGGGAGGTAAGGGCATGTCGCTGGACGAGGACGTCGTCGCCGCGATTTACCGCGATCACGGGACCGCCCTTCGGCGATTCGTCCTCGGCGCCTCCCGCGATCCGCAACTGGCCGACGACGTCGTGCAGGAGACCGTGCTGCGCGTCTGGCAACAGGCACCGCAAATCACGGGGAGCCTGCGCAGCTACCTGTTCAGGACAGCCCGCAACATCATGATCGACAACTACCGCAAGGCCCAGCGGCGGCCGCATGAAGTGACCGAACGCGACATGGCCGATCCCGCCGACGGTGCCGAACGGGTGGACGAACTCCTCAACAGGATCCTGATGGAAGAGGCGCTGCTGCGGCTCAGCGCCGAGCACCGGGACGTCCTGATCGCGCTCCATTACCGCCGCTACACCGTCCAGGAGGCATCGGCCAAGTTGAACATTCCAAGCGGCACAGTGAAGTCCCGGGCGTTCTACGCCGTGCGGGCGCTCCGGACGATCCTTGACGAGATGGGGGTGCAGCGGTGAACCAGACGGAAGTCCACCAACTGCTCGGGGCCTATCTGCTCGGCGGGCTGGAAGCGGACGAGGCCGCTCTTTTCGAGCAGCATCTGGGCTCATGTTCGGACTGCCGGCTGGAGCTCGATGAACTGGCCAGCCTCCCGGCGCTGCTGGACGCGGTTCCGGTGCCCGACGCTCTCGCCCTTGGCGCCGCGGCGGGCCGCGAGCCGGCCGCCCCGGGCCCCGAGGCGGTTCCGGTGCCGCGGCGGCTCCTGGATGAGTTGTCCGCCCGGCGCCGGAACGTCCGACGCCGGTGGTCGGCGGCCGTGGTGGCCGTGGCCGCGGCGTGCCTCGCCGTCGGGGTCCTGGCCGGACCGGTGTTCAACCAGCCGGCTAAACCGGACGCCAGCTACTCGGTCCAGGCGGGCGACGGTCTGCAGTTCACGGTGGGGCTGGTCAAGAAGACGTGGGGTACCGAGCTCGCGGTCGACGGCCGGAGCTTGCCGGTGGACGGAACATTCTCACTCTGGGTGAAGGACCGCGACGGCGGTGAGGACCGCGCGTGCGCGTGGACGGCGACCCCCAGCGGCAAGGTCAAGATCACCGGCGCCACCCCCGTGCAGCTCGCCAGCATCGCCAGCGTCGAGGTGCGGAACGGGCAGCAGCAGACCGTGGCCGTGATCGCCGTTCCGCGGGCGTAGTGGGCGGCTCCAGTCTGAAAACCGCACCGCGGCTGGCGGAGCTTTACCGGTCCGGGGACCTCGTCCTCGCCCTGGCCGAGCAGGTCAACGCCAAGGGCGCGAGGCTCACCCTCTACCCGGGAGCCAGCTGGACGGTTGACCAGCCCCGGGTCTCCGCCAACCCCCTCGACACCGTGGACAGCCTCGTGACGGAAGGCGAAGTGGTGGTGGTGCGGTTCCTGCGGGAAAGCGGGGCCGTGGCCTTGTCATTGCTAGACGTCGACGACGACGACGACGCCGGCGCCGGCGTCGTGGAGGCGCCCGCGCTCCTGGCGGGCGGTACCCCCTGGCTGCGGCCCGGCCGGCACCTCACCGAGCAGCCCACCTCGGGCCGGACGTTCGACGCCGAAGCCGCGGGCGCCCCGGGGGCTCGAACCGAAGACGCGGCACACCGGACTTCCGGCGCCGCAGCCGGCCCGTCTCCCCGGCCGTCGGCTGCGCTGATGAGCACCCAGCTCCAGCTGGAAGCCGAGCGGAGGAAAGTCGCCCCCCTGCAAGAACTGGTCGCCGCTGCCAGCACGGCCGGGGCGGGACTCGTCAGCCTCCAACTGAAGCAGGACGCCCTCCGCCAGGAACTCGCGGCGGAACAACAGATCGCCGAGTCGGCCAGGGCGGCGGTGGAGGACGCGGAGGTCCGTCTCTCCCGGCGGCAGGAAGAACTCCTCGACCTCCGGGCCTACAAGCGCCGGACGCAGCCGGCGCTCAAACGTGCCATGGCCGGCGGTTCGGAGGCGCTCTTCGCGACAGCCGCAGAACGCGTGCGGCACGATGTGTACCTCGCCTGGGCCAGGAACGTTCCGGCGGTGGACAAGGCACGGCAGGCGCTGCCCGCGGACTGGACGGTCGGCCGGGAGTTTGCGGCGACCCTCTACGGCTTTACCGAGCCCGGGGTTGAGGCGAAGGCGCTGAAGGCAACGGTGGAGGTACTGACCGGGATGGCGGAGCGGAACGCGGCGCGGGAGGTCCATGCGCTGCGGTCGACCCCGGGCGGCGACTCTGCCCAGCTGGTGCGCGCGGACGGGGCCAGATGCTACCGGGCAGCGATCGAGCAGAAGGTGGCATCGGCCCGGCGGCTGCACTTCTGGCGTCTGCCGGACGGATCGATGGAGCTGTCGCGGGTCGTGGTCCACGACGACTTCAAGCCCTGAGGGATCCCGAATGGCGGCAGGGCGCCGGGGAACGCAGGACGCCCGGGAACATTGCCCGGATCCGTTGGCGGGCGGGTCAGCTTGCGGGACCGGTCAGGACCTGGCCCGCCCGCAGGACCGTGACCAGCCCGAAGTCGGCGTCCACCGCCACGATGTCGGCGCGCATGCCCGCCCGCAGGCTCCCGGTCTCACCGTCCAGGCCCAAAATCCGGGCCGGGACAAGCGTTGCCGCCTTCACGGCATCGGCGGGGCTCACCCCGGCCTCAATGGTCCGGCGGACGACGTCGAGGAGCGTTGCCGTGCCGCCGGCGAGGGCGCCGTTGCTCTGCAGGGCGGCCACGCCGGCGCGCACCACAACGGCCGAGGGCCCGAGCGCGTAGTCGCCGTCGGGCAGCCCGGCCGCCGCCATGGAATCGGTCACGAGGGCCACGTTGTCGGCACCGACCAGCTCGAAGACCATCCGGACCGTCTCAGGGTCGAGGTGGACGCCGTCGCCGATGAGTTCGACGGCGACGGCGCCGGCGGCGGCCAGCCGAAGGCAGGCCGCTACCGGTCCGGGGCTCCGGTGATGCAGGGGCGGCATACCGTTGAAGAGATGCGTCACCGTGGGGCGGGCAGCCGTCCCGAAGAGGCCGGTCCCGGGCTGGCCCGCCCCGCCTGCGCCGGAGTTCGCCGTGAGGAGGTCAGCCGCCTCCGTCAGGGATGCGGCGGTGGTGCGGGCGTCGGCGTCGGTATGACCCAGCGAGGGCGTGACGCCCTGCCCGGCGAGCATCTTGACCAGCTCGCGGGCCCCGGGAAGTTCCGGGGCATAGGTCATGGTCTTGAGGGCGCCGCCGGCCGCCTCAAGCAGTTGGCGGAGCAGCTCCGGATCGGGGTCCCGGAGCCAATCGGGGTTCTGCGCTCCGCAGCGCACGTGGGACAGGAAGGGGCCTTCGGAATGGACGCCGGCGATGAGCCCCTCGGATACCAGGGCCCGGAGCACACCGAGTCCCCGCAGGAGCTCGCCAGCCGAGGCGGTGACCAGGCTGGCCAGCAGGGTTGTGGTCCCGCTGCGGTGCAGGAAATCCACGGCGTCCCGGCAGGCCTGGCCGTCCGAGCTGGGGAAGCTGCCGCCGGCCGCGCCATGGCAGTGGAGGTCGATCAGCCCGGGAAGGATCCGGCTGCCGGGCGGGAGGGAGAGTTCCGCCGCACCATCCGGCGCCGCGCCGCCAAACGCCACGGCGTCAAAGCCGTTCCGGGGTCCGGCATACGCGATTCTGCCGTTGGCCACGGCCACGACGGAGTCAGCATAACTGGCACCGTGCGTCACCATAGCCCCGCGCAGGACGTAGTGCCCGGCCGCGGTGGCGTCTAGGGATTCCGGGCTGTTCATGGGTGCCTTTCAGGAGCGAAGCGCGGCGGTGACCCGCCACTGACGGCGGCCGGATGTGCGGCGGGCTTCCGGGAGGAGACTATGGCAGGGCGGCGGGAGCCCCGCCGTCGGGCGCTACATCTTGGCGAGTTTGGCGCGGACAACCATGAAGACGCCGTAGCAGATCAGGCCGATCCCGACGGCGGCCAGCATGTACATGCCGAACGGCTGCTCGCGCAGGCCCTTCAGCCCGCCGTCGAGCCCGGTTGATTCCTCGGGACGCACCTGCACCGTGGCGATGATGATCAGCAGCCCGGCCAGCAGCAGGGCGATGCCCTTTGCCGCATAGCCCGCCACGCCGAGGACCGTCACCGCGGTCCGTGCCTTGGCCGAGGCCGGAAGCCGGAGGTGTTTGGCGAAGGACTGCCGGAAGCCGCGGATGGCGTAGACGATTCCGGTGACCGCGACGGCAGCGCCGATGGCGAGCAGGAGTGCGTAGCCGCCGGGGGCCTTCATCACGGAGACCGTGAGGTCGCTCGTGGAGGAGCTGTGGTCCTTGCCGACGCCGCTGGCGAAGGACGCGAGCGTCACCGCGAGTCCGGCGTACACCACTGCCTGCAGGGCGGCCTTGAGCTTCTTCCCCAGCTTCTTCTTGGCGGGGAGATGCTCGAAATCGAAGATGGCATCGCTGGTCGCCCAGAGGGCCAGTGCCACGCACGCGGCGAAGGAACTCCACAGGAGCAGGGGCCCTGCCGGCTGGCTGGCCAACTGCTCGACTGCCCCGCTCACATCCGCCTTGCCCTCGCCACCCAGGGCGAGGCGGATCGCAACCAGGCCCACCAGGAAGTGCAGGACGCCGCTCACGGCAAACCCTGCCCGGGCCACCAGCTCGAGGGACCGCGAGTTGGTGATCTCTTCGGCCGCGTCGGCGGCGTCTTCTAGTTCTCTTTTGATGATCGGTCCTTAGGACGATTCGTCACTGGCGCCGCATATGACCTCCGGCGCAGTCATCTCCCGTAATCGTGCCACGGAAGAGTGCCCGCTGACAGCACTGAATAATCGGGTGGCTTCGACGTCGCCCCGCGGCGCCCCGCGGCGCTTAGCGGCGGCGGTAGCTGAGGTCGAAGATGAGGCGGCCGGCCTCGTGCGCCTTGTTCTCGAAGCTGGTCAGGATGCGGCCGTCGAATCGTGGCGCCCAGCCGCCGGCGTCGTCGGTGCCCTCGTTCGGACCGGTGTGTTCGGTGCTCACCGGTGCCCGGCCCTCCTTGACGGGGGCCCCGCCCACGAGGGATTCGACGCCGGATTCCCACACCCGGGTGAGGGGGCTTTCGGCGCCGCTGCGCTGGCCGTCGTGCAGGTTCTCGAAGTCAGGGGAGTCCGCCAGGACCCCGCGGACGTGGACGGCGTAGTTGGACCAGTCCGTCGCGATGCGCCAGATGCCGCCCGGTTTGAGGGCGCGCGAGGCAAGTTCGGCGAATTCCGGCTGGATGAGGCGGCGCTTGTGGTGCCGGGACTTGTGCCAGGGGTCCGGGAAGAAGATCCACAGTTCCGTCACGGAACCGGCGGGCAGCATGGTGGCGAGCACCTCGGGGGCATTCGCCTCCACGACGCGGACGTTGCCCAGGCCGCGGCTGTTGATCTTGATCAGGGTGTTGGCGAGCCCCGGTGTGTAGACCTCGACAGCCAGGAAGTCCGTGTCCGGGTTCTCCTCCGCCGCATGGCACACGGCGTCGCCGAGTCCCGAGCCGATCTCGACGATCAGGGGTGCCCTGCGGCCGAACTCGGCCTCGGCGTCGAAGACGTAATCCGGGTGCACCGAGGTATTGGCGATGTGGCGGGGGACCTCGACGGCCCAGCGGTCCGAATGCTCCTCCCAGGCGGCCTGACGCCGGCCCTGCAGGCGGGTTCCGCGGCGCACAAAGCTCACCGGCCGGCCGCCGTAGGTACCGAACGAGGCCTGGCTGCCGGGCGTCACCGGACGCGATGGCTCCGGCGTCTGGGGCGTCTGGGGGGATTCTGGGGATTCACTCATTCCTTCCAGAATAGTGGAGTTCCGGCAGGGCAGGGGAGCCCTGCCAGGGTGGGCGACGGGGCCGTTGCCGGTGTTCGTGGCAGGGGCGGCGGCCGACGGCCTGCCAGAATGGGGCGGTGACCGTACCAAAGAGCGCCCCGGAGTCCGCCGGCAGCAGCCCCGCCGCCGAAGAAAGCCGCAGCACGCTCGTCGACGCGGAAATCGACGATGTCCCCGCGGCCGGGCCCACCCGGGTCGGCAGCCGCCGCGCGCTGGCCTATCTGGGCGTGTGCCTGGTCCTGATCGGGCTGAACCTCCGCACCGTTTTTTCCAGCTTCTCCGCGGTACTCCCCGAGGTGACGGCCGACGCCGGGCTGCCGGGCTGGGCCGTCGTCGTGCTCACCACCGTGCCGGTGACTCTGCTGGGGGTATTCGCCCCGCTCGCCCCTGTCCTGGCCCGCCGCTTCGGCGCGGAACGGGTCCTGCTCGCAGCCATGGCGGTGCTGACCTCCGGCCTGCTGCTGCGGCCCCTGGACGCCGGTGGCGCCGGGCATCTTCCGGCGCTGTTTCTCGGAACGGCGGCCTGCGGTGCCGCGATCTCGCTCTGCAACGTGCTGCTCCCCGGCCTCGTGAAGCGCGACTTCCCGCACCGGCTCGGCCTGATGGGCGGCCTCTACACGACGGCGATCTGTGCCTCCGCGGCCCTCGGCGCCGGTTTCACCTACCCGGTCTTCAGTGCGACGGGGGAGTGGACGGCGGCGCTGTGGTTCTGGGCGCTCCCCGCCGGCGCCGTTCTTCTGCTGTTCCTGCCGCTGGCCATCCGGCAGCGGCACAGCCGGCACCAGCAGGCGGCCGACGGTGTCAACGTGTGGCGCTCGGGGATCGCCTGGCAGGTGACGATCTTTATGGTGCTGCAAGCGATGATGTCCTTCAGCGTTTTCGCCTGGCTGGCCCCGATCCTGCGCGAACGCGGGGTGGACGGCGCCACGGCGGGGCTGATCGTCTCGGCCTCGATCGTGCTTCAGATGCTGGGTTCCTTGTTCGCCCCGGCCCTGGCGGCACGGTTCCGGGACCAGCGGGCGATCAACACCGTGGTGGCGCTTATGACCGGCGGCGGCTTCGCGCTGAGTATCTTCGGCCCGCTGGAACTGATCTGGCTGTGGACCGGGCTCCTGGGCCTGGGCCAGGGCAGCCTGACCGCTGTGGCCCTGACCATGATCATGCTCCGCACCCGGGACGGCCACACTGCCGCGCACCTGTCCGGCATGATGCAGGGCGTCGGCTACGGGCTGGGCTCCACCGGCACCCTGCTGGTGGGCCAACTGCACCAGTCCACCGGGTCCTTTGCCGCGGCCGGGGTGCTCTTCCTCGTCGTCGGCTCGCTGGCCGCCGTGTTCGGTTACCGCGCCGGGCGGAACCGCTTCATCGCCTGACCCAACTAACTGGAAGCAGGGGCCGTTTTGAGCGCCCAAAGCGGCCCCTGCTGCCAGTCGCTTGAGGGGGGAGCGCGCGAGGGGCCAGGATCAGCCTCCTGGCCCAACCGGCTGTCAATTATTGTCGTCGTGCGGCCCCAAACGCTAACAACGGCGGGCTACTTGGCTGCGGCGACGGCCGCGGCCGCGGCTTCGACGCCAGCGAGCAACTGGTCCAGCACGTGCTCGTAGTGCGCGGCGCTGCCGTAGCCTGCCAGGGAGCCGGCGGCGGCGAGGCTCAGCGGATACTCCGGGGGAGCGGGGGGCAGCGGGGCCGAGGTGTGGTCGCCCCGGCTGCGTGCCAGCACGAACGATGACCAGCCGTAGTTCAAGGCGATGAGGCCGCTGAACGTCGCGACGGCGTCGTCCCCGGCGATGCCTCCGCGCCCGAGGATCATCAGGGCCGTTTCGCCGATGGGCAGTGCGTTCGGGCCGGGGTAGGGGTGGCCGATGAGGGCCCCGATCGCCCAGGGGTGGCTGCTCAGAAGCTCGCGGTGGTGCCGTGCAAAGGCGCGCAGCTCGTCGATCCAGCACTCCGACGCCGGCGGCGGGCTGAAGCGCCCGAGCACCCGGTTCAGCAACGCGTCCACCAGGTCGTCCTTGGTGCCGAAGTACCGGTAGAGCGCCATCGGGGAGGCCTCCAGCTCGGTGGCGACGGCGCGGATGGTCAGGTTTTCGAATCCCCGGGCGGCGACCCCTTCGGCCGCGTCGAGGATTGCCTCCACGGTGAGGGTGTTGCGGGGGCGGCGGGTGCTGCGGGGTGCTGCGCGGAGGTCATGCGGCATGGTCCAGCCTTCTTCGGTCAGCTCTTGTGTACATCGTACGTTATGGCTTAGTGTACAACGTATACAAACGAGCGTGTAGGAGGCTGACGATGTCATGGATCCGTTGGGCACTGACTTTCCTGGGATTCCCGCTGGGCGGCTGGCTGGCGGCCGTCCTGATCGGCCCGGTCCACGGGCCGGTCACGGCCGCCGGCGCCGGAGCAATCGCCGGCGCCGCCATCGGCCTGGCCCAATGGTGGGCCCTCCGGCCCCGTGTGGGATGGGACTGGCCCGCCGCCACCGCCGCCGCAATGGCGGGCGGAAGCGCCATTGCTGTTGTAGTGACCGGAGCCGCAACGACTCCCGGCGCGCTGGCGCTGGGCGGTCTGGTGTCCGGGGCTGTTGTGGGTGCGGCCCAGGGCATCGTCCTGCGCAAGGGGCCCCGTGTCGGCGTGATCTGGGCGGCCGCGGTAGGCCTGGGCTGGGCCGCGGGCTGGTTCGTCACGGCCAACGTCATCATTGATGCGGAACGGGGCTACGTCATCTTCGGATCAAGCGGCGCGGCGGTCGCCACCGTGCTGACAGGCCTCGTGCTCCGCCGGATCCTCGGTCCGGCCGGGAAGCCCGCCGTGCCGCCCGCTGCACCAGCCGCGGCGGGGTCCGTCTGATGAGTGCCGCCGTTACCGCCGCCGTGCTGCTGATCGCGTTGCCGGTTGCATTCAATGCAGCCTTCGCCTTGCTGGCCGCCAGGTTCGACTACCCGGATATCCTGCGCCGGCCCACTGCAGAGATTCTTGAACGCTTCCGCAAGGGCGGTTCCGGATTGGTGCTCCTCTGGTGGGCGTTTGCCATGACGGCCGTTCTGCTGGCGCCGCTGGCCGTTCTGCTGGCCGCCGCCCTCGACGGCGCCCACCCGGCCCTGCTCGGCGCCGGCGTCACGGTGGGGGTGCTGGCCGCCGTCGTACAGTTCCTGGGGCTGATCCGCTGGCCTTTCCTCGTCCCCTACCTCGCCCGGGCCGACGCCGAACCGGGTGCGACGGCCGCCCGCCGGGAAGCGATCGACGTCGTCTTCCAGTCCTTCAACAGATATCTGGGCGTAGCGGTCGGCGAGCATCTCGGGTTCCTCTTCACCGGAGCCTGGAGCATTCTTGTCGGCGCGGCCATCACCCAGGGCACTGCGGTGCCCGGCTGGCTCGGCCTGGTGGGAATCTCAGTCGGCGCCGTGCTGGTTCTCTGCTCACTCGAATTCGTGGGTGCCTTCGAGCTGCGGGGCTGGAAACTCGCCGGGACGCTGACGCCGGTCGCCTACGTGCTCTGGTCGCTTTGGCTCGCCGCCACCGGTGTGGCGCTACTGATCTGAGCAGCCACGGGTTGCTCTGCCGCCGTTTCCCAGCGCCGCGGTCCGGTGCCGCCGCCGCCCAGCCGGTCGTCGGGGTTTTGCAGCCGGCAGGTCTTGAGGCTCAGGCAGCCGCAACCGATGCAGCCCTCGAGGTCGTTGCGCAGGTGTTCGAGCGCCGCGATCCGGGCGTCGAGCTCGGACCGCCACCGCCGCGAGAGCCGCGCCCAGTCCCGCTTCGTCGGGGTCCGGCCCTTCGGCAGGGAATCCAGTGCGGTCCGGATGTCCTTCAAGGGGATCCCCACGCGCTGGGAGACGCGGATGAACGCTACCCGGCGCAGCACGTCCCGCCGGTACCGCCGCTGGTTCCCGGCGTTGCGCGCGGACGAGATCAGTCCGTTGCGTTCATAGAAATGCAGGGCCGACGGCGCCACACCGCTGCGCTGTGACACCTCGCCGATGCTCAGCGGGTGGTGCGCCCCGCCCGCCAGCTGTGGCATGCTTCCCCTTTAGCCAACGCTCACGTTTCCGCCGAAAAATCCCCGGCAGAACCTCCGGAGGACGGGCCTTGACCTCAACGTTAGTTGAGGTTCTACGGTTGCGTCCATGACTATTGATCAGGCCACGCCCTTGCCCAGTCCAGCGCCCGCTCCGTCCCTGGAGTCAACCGGCATTTTCCACCGCGACTACCTGCTGGTGACGCTGGGCGCCTGTGCCCTCGTGTTCCTGGCCGCCTTCGAATCCTTGGCGGTGACCACGATCATGCCGCTCGTCAGCCGTGTGCTGGACGGGGCGTCCCTCTATGCGCTGGCTTTCGCCGGCCCGCTCGCCACCGGTGTCATCGGCATGGTGGCCGCCGGAAACTGGTCCGACCGGCGCGGCCCGGTGGGGCCCCTGTACGCGTCCGTGGCCATGTTCGTGTTGGGCCTGCTGGTCGCGGGAACAGCTGGGAGTATGCCCGCGCTAGTGGCCGGCCGGCTGGTCCAGGGGCTGGGCGGCGGTGCCATGACGGTGGCGCTGTATGTGGTGATCGCCCGGGTCTATCCGCCGCAGCTGCACCCGAAGATCTTCGCCGCGTTTTCCGCAGCCTGGGTATTCCCCTCGCTGGTGGGCCCCTTCGCCGCCGGCCTCGTGGCGCAGCTGGTCAGCTGGCACTGGGTGTTCCTCGGCGTGGTGGGGCTCGTGGTGCCGGCCCTGCTGATGATTGTGCCGGCTCTGCGGGGACTGCGGGGCACGCCGGACGGTGCAGGCCCGGTGCGGGGAACCGGCCGCACCGCTCGGGAGGACATGTCCACTCCTGCTCCGCGCAAGGCCTGGGGCTATGGGAGGCTGGCCTGCGCCGTCCTCGCGGCCCTCGCCGTGCTCGGCCTGAACCTCTCCGCAGGGCTTCCGGCGGCCGGCGGCATCGTGGCCGTGGCGGCCGTCGTCGTGGCCCTCATCGCCGTCCGCCCTCTTGTGCCGCGCGGCACGCTGACCGCCCGCCGCGGCCTCCCCAGCGTCATCCTCACCCGCGGCCTGGCCTCTGCCGCGTTCTTCGGCGCTGAGGTCTACCTGCCGTACCTGCTGGTGGAACGCTACGTCTTCTCGCCCACGTTCGCCGGCCTGACCCTGACCGGCGGCGCCGTCGCCTGGGCTGCCGGCTCCGCGATCCAGGGCCGGCTCGGGGCGCGGCTGGATCACCGCCTCGCGGTCCGGATCGGTGCGGCCCTCGTGCTCGGCGCCGTCGTCCTGGTGCTGGTGACCACGGTGCTCAGCTGGCCGGCCGCCGTTGCGATCACCGCCTGGGTGTTCGCCGGAGGCGGCATGGGGCTGATGTATGCGCGCCTGAGCGTGATGACCCTGGCCCTGTCCAGCAAGGAAAACGAGGGCTTCAACAGTTCGGCGATGTCCATTTCCGACTCGCTCGGCGGGGCGCTGTCCCTCGCCACGACGGGAATCATCTTTGCCGCGGCCACGACGACGGCGGCGTCCTTCGGCGGGGTCTTCGCGCTCACCGCGGTGATCGGCGTCGCCGCCGTCGTGGTCGCCCCACGGGTGTCCGCGCCGAAGGCGTCCGGCTGACCCATCTGACTAGCAGCAGGGGCCGTTTTGAGCGCCCAGAACGGCCCCTGCTGCGAGTTAGTTGGGGAAGGGGGTGTTTTGGCGGGCGCTTCGCTCAGCGCGCTTCCAGCCGAGTGGCGCGCAGCACGGCGTCGGTCAGGGCGGCCGCAGCGCCGTCGGGACCGATGGCGCTGCGTTGCCGGGTATCCACAACGTCGAGGCTCCACTCGGGCGCCTCGATCCCCAGTTCTACCGCCAGTTCCTCGGCGGTATAGAACCGTTCCGGCGCATGATGCTGCCCCCACGGCGGCAGCCCGTCGGGGTGGTGGCCGACCACCAGCAGGGTGCCGCCCGTCCGCACCGCCGCGGCGGCCAACTGCAGGGCCTGCTGCCAGGGCATCACCGTGGAATGCAGGAACTGGGCCGTGACCAGGTCGAACAGTTGCGCCGGAACCCAGGTGGCCAGATCCTGCCGCACCCACTCGATGGTGGCGCCGTGTCCCTTTTCCTGCGCGTGGGCCGCAGCGCGTTCAAGGGCGACGGCGGAAACATCCAGCGCCGTGACCGTCCAGCCCCGGCTGGCGAGCCAGATGGCGTCGGCGCCCTCGCCGCAGCCCAGGTCGAGGGCCGTGCCCGGAGGAAGGTGCGCGGCCTCGGCGATCAGCTGCGGATTGGGCTGCCCGCTCCACACCCTGGGGCGGCCGCGGTACCTCTCATCCCATAGCTGGGCCGCGGTGGCCTTGCTCTCGCCGTCGTTGTGCTGGTTCTCCGTCACGGTTCTCCTTCGGATCGTTCACCTCATCATTGCAGGCGCGGGGCGGCCGGACACAGGAAGATCACCGCGCGGAAACGCTGCCGAAACCTGGGTGGGGAATGCTGGGGCCAGGACGCTGGGACGAGGGGAAGGAAAAGGTCATGAATGTCGAGGAAGCAGTTCAAATCCATGCCTGCGCGGAGCTCTCCGTCGGGGACGAGATCGAGGCCTGGCACAACGGGAGGCTGTTCCACCGCGGCCGGGTGAGCCAAACGATTGCCTCCCTGGACCTGTTCTGGATGGTCGATTCGAGGACGGGAGCGCGGAGGCTGCTCGACGTCGGGACGCTGGTGATCCTGCGGTCCGCGGTAACGGTGCCGGCCGACCCCCGCGGTGTCCTGTTCCATGCCCCTGATCTGCGCGATGCGGGCCGGACCGGCGTCGGATGGTAGGCTGGTGGAACTTGATGTGCAGTGATGCCCACTCTAGATTCGGTTGATCAGTCCTGATTGGCCGGTTCCCCTGCTGGATTCCTCCCGGAATCCGATCGCAAGGAGTGGGTTTTTTCATGTGAGAGGCACATCCTGCGTCGATGAACGCGTTCTATTTGGTCCCAGCCGCCGCTCCCGAGTGGCAGCCCGGTTGATCACCTGACTTTTCTTCGGCGAACCCCCAGGCCAACCGGCACCGGGGGCCGATATCCGCACGGATACCGCCTGAAAGACTTCTAACATATGACTACTTTTGCTGCCCTCGGCACGCCCAAGGCGCTTGCCGACACCCTGACCGCCCAGGGAATCCTGGAACCGTTCCCCATCCAGGTCAAGACCCTCCCGGACACCCTGGCCGGACGCGACGTCCTGGGCCGCGGCCGCACCGGCTCCGGCAAGACCATCGCTTTCGCCATCCCGCTTGTAGCACGACTCGCTGAGCGGGAGGCCAAGCATTTCCGCAAGCCGGGCCGTCCCATGGGCCTGGTCCTTGCCCCCACCCGTGAACTGGCCACCCAGATCAACGCCACCATCGAACCGATGGCCAAGGCCATGGGCCTGACCACCACCGTGATCTACGGCGGCATCTCCCAGGCCCGCCAGGAAAAGGCGCTGCGCGCCGGCGTCGACATCGTTATCGCCTGCCCGGGCCGGCTGGAGGACCTGATCCGCCAGCGCATCCTGACCCTCGAGGCCGTCGAGATCACAGTCCTGGACGAGGCCGACCACATGGCCGACCTCGGCTTCCTGCCGGTGGTCAAGAAGCTCATGGACATGACCCCCGCCCAGGGCCAGCGACTGCTCTTCTCCGCCACCCTGGACAACGGCGTGGACAAGATCGTCCAGCGTTACCTGTCCAACCCGCTGACCCACTCCGTGGACGATCCGCAGGCCGCGGTGACCACCATGGAACACCATGTGCTGGTCGTCAACGACCAGACCGTCAAGAAGCAGCTGATCGTCGAGCTCGCCTCGGGCGCCGGCCGCCGGATGCTCTTTATGCGCACCAAGCACCATGCCCGCAAGCTTGCCAAGACCCTGACCGACGCCGGCATCCCCGCCGTCGATCTCCACGGCAACCTCTCGCAGAACGCCCGTGACCGCAACCTGGCCGAGTTCTCCTCCGGTGACGTCCGCGTCCTGGTGGCCACCGACGTCGCCGCCCGCGGCGTCCACGTTGACGACGTCGAACTGGTCATCCACGTGGATCCCCCCACGGAACATAAGGCATACCTGCACCGCTCGGGCCGAACGGCACGCGCAGGCTCCGACGGCACCGTGGTCACGCTGACCCTGCCGGAGCAGCAGTCGGACGTCAAGAAGCTCATGAAGGCTGCCGGCGTCGAGGTCAACTTCGAGCGCGTTACCGCCAACTCCCCGCTGGTCGCCCAGCTGGTCGGCGAAATGGCAGACAAGATCGATCCGCGGACCCGCGCCGCGCTGCTGGCCGCCAAGTCTAACCAGGGCGGCGGCAGCTCCACCGGCGCGAACGCCGAGCGCAAGCGCGCCCGCCGCACCACCCAGGCTGCACCCACCGCGGGTGGCCGTGGCGGCCGTGGCGGACGCGGACGCGTCGGAGCCGAGGCTCCCCGCACCGATCTTCCCCGTGCCGAGCGCCGTGCCGTGGCTTACGAGGGCCAGGCAGCCGCCCGCAACGCTGCAGAGCGTGTCCTCGAGAAGAACGAAGACCGGATGGATGCCGAGCGCGCCGAACGCCGCAGCGCCCGGGGCCGCTCAACTTCCTATGGCACGCACCGCAACGATGTTCCGGCTGCAGGCGGCCGTGCCTCGGCCGGCCGCGGCTCGGACGGACGCGCCGCAGAAGGTCGCAGCGACGCCCGGGGCGCTTCGGCTCCCCGCAGCGGCGCACCCCGCAGCGGTGCACCGCGCACCGGCGGCGCTCCCCGTACGGGTGGCGCAACCGGCGGTGCGCGCGGCGGACGTCCGGCGACGGGCCAGCGTGCAGGTGCCGGCGCCAATTCCGCTGGAAGCAAGACCGGAACCAACTCGGCTGTCTGGTCCTCCAACACCGGCGGCACCTCGGGCGGTTCCTACGCAGGTGGCGGCAACGGCCGCTCAGGCGAAGGCCGTCCGGCACGCAGCGGCGGCCCCCGCCGCGCCTCCGCTCCGGCGTCGAACGAACGCCGCAGCCGCTAAGGCCCGGTTCCGCTACACAAAGTAACCGGCGCTACGCTAAATGCCGGTCGCTACGGGAATTCCCGCAGCGACCGGCATTATGCGCATCGCAGGCGGCGAAGCGCATCGCAGGCGACGAAGCGCAGCGCCGAGCTGCAGGCCTACCAGCCGCGGGCGCGCCACTCCGCCAGGTGCGGGCGTTCCGCACCCAGGGTGGTCGGCTTCCCATGGCCCGGGTGCACCACAGAGTCATCCGGGTACACGGCGAATAGCCGCTCGCCCACATCGGTGATGAGCTGGGCGAAGCGTTCGGGATCCTTCTGGGTGTTGCCGACACCTCCCGGGAACAGCGAGTCGCCGGCGAAGATGTGCGCCGGGCCCTCCGGGTCCTGGTACACCAGCGCGATTGAGCCGGGGGTATGGCCGCGCAGGTGCACCGCTGTCACGTCGAAGCCGTCGAAGTTGCCGACGTCCCCGTGGTCCAGCAGTACATCCACCGGAACGGGCAACTCCGGGGCGTCATCCGTCCCGGCCGCGGTCTTCACACCGGTGGCCGCCACCAGGCCCGGCAGCGCACGGACGTGATCCCAGTGCTGGTGGGTGGTGGCAACCAGCGCCAGCGTCGGCGTCGCGGAGGTATCCGCGGCGGCGTCCGCCAGCACCCCCTGGATGGCGGCCAGATCATCGGCCGCATCGATCAGGAGCTGCGCACCGGACGCCTTGGCCGTGAGCAGATACACGTTGTTGTCCATCTCGCTGACCGAAATCCGGCGGATGGTGATGTCACGTAACGAGTGAATGAGCGAGTCCATGGGCTTCAGTCTACGGATCCGCTATTCACGGCCCTGGGACACCCAGCTGGGGTCCGCCGAGCGGGAGCCGACGACGGCGTCCGCTGCGGCGTCGAGCTTCTCGAGTTGCGCTGCGGTGACGTCGAGCGTGAGGGCGCCCAGGTTCTCGTCGATCCGGTGCGCCCTGCGCGTGCCGGGGATGGGGACCACGGGCAGTCCCAGCTTCCGGCCCTGGGCCAGGAGCCAGGCGAGCGCCACCTGGGCAGGAGTTGCATCCTGCCCGGCGGCGGTAAGTTCAGCCGCGACTGCCTGCACGGCGGCCACCACAACCTGGTTGGCGTCGGCGGCGTGCGCGGCGAAGCGCGGGATGGTGCGGCGGAAGTCGTTGCTGCCCAGCGTGGATGCGTCCACGGTGCCGGTGAGGAATCCCCGGCCCAGCGGCGAATAGGGCACAAAGCCCACCCCGAGCTCGGCTGCAGCGGGAACCACGTTGCGTTCCACGTCGCGGCTCCAGATGGACCATTCACTCTGGACCGCGGCGATCGGGTGGATGCTGCTGGCTTCCCGCAGCTCCCCGGCCGTCACCTCAGACAGGCCAAGATGCCGCACCTTGCCGGCCTGCACAAGCCCCGCCATGGCCTCCACGGTTTCCACTATCGGAACGCGGAGGTCACGGCGGTGCATGTAGTAGAGGTCGATGGTGTCCGTGCCCAGCCGTTGCAGGCTGCGGTCCACGGCCTGCCGCACGTAGGCGGCGTCTCCCCGGATGTCCGTGTAGCCGGTTCCGGGCGTGCCCACGAGGCCAAATTTGGTGGCGAGCTGCACGTCGCCCCGACGCTCCTTGAGCAGCCGGGCAATCAACTCCTCGTTGCTGCCCCCGCCGTAGATGTCCGCCGTGTCGATGAAGCTGATGCCGGCATCCACCGCGTGGTGCAGGGTCTTGAGGGCCTCGGCCGGGTCCACTTCCCCGTACACCGGGGTCAGGGCCATGCCGCCGAACCCCACGGGACTCACCGCGAGGCCGTCGCCGAGCCGGACTGCTGCTGCATTCATCTTCGGTCTCCATTCGCTGGTTTTCCTGCGGACCTGCCGTCCCTGCCAAGAACTCCGCCCGGCTTGGGAGTATTCCAGCGCTCCTGCCCGGTTGCTTTCGGCGCACCCCCGTCATCCTCGCCGTGCCACGGCGTGTCGGCCCGGATAGAGTGTGTGGCCGCGGACTAACCGGGAGGGAGCGTCGGGGGAGCCCCAGATTCCCGGGCCGGCAGCAGCTTCAGTCCCACGGCGCAGCCCACGATTCCGGCGATGAACAGCAATTTCAGCGGACTGGCCGGTTCGACGCCGGTCGCCATGGCCCAGCCGACCGTCAGGGCCGCGCCGGCCCCCACCCAGACGGCGTAGGCCGTGCCAAGCGGGATGCTTTTCACGGCCAGACCCAGCCCTGCCAGGCTCAGGGACGCCGTCACCGCAAAAACCACCGTGGGCAGCGGCCGGGTGAAGCCGTCGGACAGGCCCAGTGCCGTGGCCCAGACCGCCTCCAGCACGGCGGAGGCGAGCAGGATGAGCCAGGCCAGGGTCGTACCCGGCGCCTTGGTTGCCAGTTTCGTCCTACGCTTCGCGGCCATGGTTACGCCACCAGCTTCAGGCCGGCAACGCAGGCGACGATCCCGCCGAGCAGCAGGATCCGCCCCGCCGTCGCGGGCTCAACTTTGGTGAACATGGCGTAGGCGGAGGTCAGCACCACGCCGACCCCCACCCACACGGCGTAGGCGGTACCGGTGGGGATGGACTGCATCGCGACGGCCAGCCCACCCGTGCTGGCCATTACGGAGACAAGGAAGAGAACGGCAGGCGCAATCCGGCGGCGGCCCTTGGCCTGCGAAGTCCGGTGCAGGGCTGCTGCCCAGACGGCTTCCAGCGACCCGGAAAGGATAAGAATGATCCACGGCATAACGGCTCCTGTGGCCAGTCTTGTCGCGTGCCGGGTACTGAACCGTCGTCCGGAGGCCCATAAGAAGGGGCCCTGAAACCCAGCTTAGCAACGCCCCAGCGGAGAGGCGAACGTCCCGTCTCCGGCGGCGATACAGGAAGGGCTACTCCGTGACCCGGTCGATGGAAACGACGGCGAGGAAACCGCGGCCCAGGATTTCCGGCGTCGCGGTGTCCGAGCCGACGACGGCGTCGTAACGGTTAAGTGTTCGGGGCTCGACGGCGGCAGCCGGCGCCGCGCCAGCGTCGGTCTCTGCGTCCTTTCCGGATCCGGTGCCTGCAGCGCCCGGGCTGGTGGTGGCCTGGCCCTGCAGCAGGATGCCGAGCTGGCCTTCGAATATGGGGTGCGCGCGCTTCTTGGAGAGTTCGATGATCGAGGTGTAGCCCTTGAACGCGTCGGTGCGGGTGATCACGAACAGACCGCGGATGTCGCCGGTGGGCAGGGCCGCGTCCGAGTCGGCGTCGCCGGAGAACCGGAATGGCCGGTACTTCTCCAGCGGGTGCTCGGCGCCGTCGACGGTCAGCAGCAGCAGGTCGCCGTCGATCACGGTGAGGACGCGGTCCATGCCGGGGAACGCGGAAAACGCGCCGGCCTTGGATACGTCGGCGATGCTCACCCGCCAGCCCCAGCCACCGTCCTGTTCGGACGCGTCCAAGGGATGGCTGGCCAGTTCGCGGCTCACCCCGCCGCCGTTTCGCCAGGGGTGGGCTTTCAGCTCGGCAAAGCGGATGATCTCCATGCCTCCAGCCTATCCGCCGGGCCGGTGACCTCCGGGCTGCGCCGCCGTGCCACGTCATCTCGGCGCCGGCCGCGCGGTCCCGCCAACGTCCTTGCTAACCTCGGAGGCAGATACGCTGCAGAAGGAGCCGAATGTTTGTCAAGGTATGCGGGCTCAGTACCCCCGAGTCGGTGCGAACCGCGGTGGAGGCGGGGGCGGACGCCGTCGGCTTCGTCCTGACCCGCAGCCCCCGGGAAGTGACCCCCGCGCAGGTCCGGGAGCTCCTGGCCCAGGTCCCCGCCGGAGTCTCCGCAGTGGGCGTCTTCCGGCACGAAGCCGCATCAGACGCCGTCGCGGTGGCCCGTGAGGCAGGCCTCGGATGGGTGCAGCTGCACGGCGACCGCACCGCGGCGGACGTGCAGACCGTGCACGACGCCGGCCTGAAGCTCATCCGCGCGGTCACCATGTCCGCCGCGCCCGGGGCGTTCGCCGGCTGGGGCGAGGAGATGTTGCTGATCGACGCCGCCGTGCCCGGCTCCGGCGAAGCCTGGGATTACGCCTCGGTCCGGGCCAGGGGCCTTGGGGGCCTGGCGGGGGTGGCGGGCCTTGGGGGCAGGAGTTGGCTGCTGGCCGGCGGGCTGGATCCCGTCAACGTCGCGGACGCCGCGGCGCGGGCCGGCGCCTGGGGCGTGGATGTCTCCTCCGGCGTCGAATCCTCCCGCGGGGTGAAGGACCTGGCCAAGATCCGCGACTTTGTGGCGGCAGCCAAGGCCTGACCTGGCTGTCCGGCCTGACCGGGTTGTCCGGAGGCGGTGGCCCGAAAAACACCGGCAGGAATGCGGCCGGGTCCGGCCGCGTTGGCCCAATCATGAAGCGCATCGGTTTTTTGTCCTTCGGGCATTGGGGCCCCGGCGAGGGCTCCCGCACCCGGACGGCCCGCGACGCCCTGCTGCAGGGCATCGAACTGGCCGTCGCCGCCGAGGAACTGGGCGTGGACGGAGCGTACTTCCGGGTGCACCACTTTGCCCGGCAGCAGGCGTCCCCGTTCCCGCTGCTGGCCGCCGTCGCCGCGCGGACCAGCAGGATCGAAATGGGAACCGGCGTGATCGACATGCGCTACGAGAACCCCCTGTATATGGCCGAGGAAGCAGCGGCGACGGACCTGATCAGCGGCGGCCGGCTGCAGCTCGGCATCAGCCGCGGATCACCCGAACCCGCCCGCGACGGCGCCGCCGTCTTCGGCCATGTGCCGGCGGACGGAGAGACGGCCGCGGACATGGCGCGCCGGCACGCGGCCGTGTTCCGCCGCGCCATCACCGGAGCAGGCATGGCGGAAGCGGAGCCTCGCTACGCGGGCGGCGGGTCCGGGCTGCTGCCGGTCCAGCCGCATTCGCCCGGGCTCAGCGAACGGATCTGGTGGGGCGCCGGCTCGCGGGCCACCGCCGTCTGGGCCGCGGAACAGGGCATGAACCTGATGAGCTCCACGCTGCTGACCGAAGACACCGGTGTGCCCTTCGACCAACTCCAGGCCGAGCAGATCAGCCTGTTCCGGCAGGCCTGGGCCGAGGCCGGCCACACACATGGGCCGCGGGTTTCGGTCAGCCGCAGTGTCCTGCCGATCGCGGACGGCGAGGACCGGCATTACTTTGCCCTCAGTGCGCTGCGGGAGGGGAGGGACCAGGTCGGCGTGATTGACGGACTCGTGGCCCGCTTCGGCAAGAGCTACGTCGGCGAGCCGGATGCCCTGGCCCAGGCGCTGGCTGCCGATGCTGCCGTCCAGGCCGCCGATACCTTGCTGCTCACGGTCCCCAACCAGCTCGGCGTGGACTTCAACGCCAAGCTGCTCGGCACCGTGGTCCGGCACATCGCCCCGGCGATCGGCTGGGCGCCGGCAGGGACGGCCGGGACAGCGAAAGGCTAGCCGGGCCGCGGCGCCGTGGCTAGCATGGCTCCTTGGGGGAGTACCCCGAAGATCGCGGCGGGTTGGGCCCGCCACCCGTTCGAAGGAGACCGTTGTGACTCTGCCCGAAGGTTTGACCGCCGGCATCTGGACACTGGACATGTCCCACAGCGAGGTCGGATTCAGCGTCCGCCATGCCGGCATCAGCAAGGTCCGCGGCCGCTTCAACGAGGCAACCGCGGAGGCGCGGGTGCGGGATTCGCTCGCGGATGCCAGCCTGCACGCGAGCATCAGGACCGCGAGCTTTGATTCCGGTGACGCCAACCGCGACGCGCACGTCCGCGGCGCCGACTTCTTCGACGTCGAAAAGTACCCGGAAATGACGTTCCGCGCCACGGGGATCCGGGGCGACGGCGAGGACTACGTGCTCACCGGAGACCTGACCATCCGCGACGTCACCAGGCCGGTGGAGCTCGAAGTCGAGTTCACCGGCGTCGCCGTGGACCCCTTCGGCGCCACCCGCGCGGGGTTCAGCGCGGAGGCGGATATCAGCCGCAAGGCGTTCGGCCTGACCTGGAACGCGGCCCTCGAAGCCGGCGGGCTGCTGGTCAGCGACAAGGTAAAGATCAACGTCGAGGCCGCCCTGGTGAAGCAGGCCTGACGGGCTGGCCCGTCAGGCGTTCAGAAGAGCAGCAGGACAAAGCCCCCGGCCGTGGAGATGATACCGACCCAGGTGAGGATCCAGCCGATGACCCAGGCGGCGTTGTCCGGCCTGGGCGGTGCCAGCCCCCACCGGGAGGGGTGGCACACATCGTAGAAGAGTACGACGTCGGCCCCCTCCACCAGCCCGTGCGACTCGGCGGCGGGGAGCAGGGAACGGTGGTCGGCGTCCTGGCCGTCCGTCCAGCGATAGCCCGTGAAACCCCCCGCGCTGAACACCTCCCCGGTGGTTTGGATCCATCGGCAGCGCCTCCGCATGACGATCCAGCCCCAGGCCAGAAGGGGCAGACCCAGGACGAAACCCACCCAGGTCATAACTTCCAGAATCGCGCCGAAAGCGCCTCCGCCCGTGGTCATCCGAAAGACCTGGTCCGCAGCGTCAGCGCGTGCTGAGCGCGCGGCGCAGGAAGAAAGCGATACCGGCGGCCACGAGGACCAGGAGGCCCACGTAGAGCAGGAACTGGACGGCTTTCACGGCCAGGCCAACGGCCAGCAGGATGGCGGCGACGATCAGGGCAAGCTTCAGGAATGCGGGCATGGTTCCAGTATTGTGCGGATCCGGGTCTGCGCAAAGCTCCGGGCACTGGAATGACGTCCTGGCACGCGAATTCAGGGAAGGTTCAGGGCCAACCCCTAGCCAGGATCTGTCCCCGGCGGGAGAGAATAGTGCCATGAAGACACTGCTTAACATCATCTGGCTGCTCTTTGGCGGCCTTTGGCTGGCGCTCGGGTATTTCGTGGCCGGGATTATCTGCTGCCTGCTGATCGTCACCATCCCGTGGGGGCTCGCGTCATTCCGCATCGCGTCCTACGCGCTCTGGCCCTTCGGCCGCACCGTTGTGGACCGCCCGGGCGGCACCGGATTGTTCTCGCTGCTGGGGAACGTCATCTGGCTGCTCGTGGCCGGCATCTGGATCGCGATCGGGCATGTGGTCACCGCGTTCGCCATGGCGGTCACCATCATCGGCATCCCGCTGGCCATTGCCAACCTCAAGCTCATCCCGGTGTCCCTGATGCCGCTGGGCAAGCAGATCGTCCCCAGCGACAGGCCGTTTGTGACGGGCTACAGCAAGGCCTACCGCTAACCCGAATCGAGGAGGAACACCGCAATGTCTGAGCATGCCGCCGCCGAACCTGCAATGCCTGCGCATGGAGTTTCCCGGGGGAGTGCCCCGGATGATGAGCTGACGCTGGTCATTACGCGCGAGTTCCAAGTATCGATCGCCAGCGTATGGTCCGCCCTGACCGACCCGGACGAGGCTCCGGCCTGGTGGGGTCCGCGCGGCTTCCACACCCCGCGTGAGAGTGTCGATGCCGATCTGGAGGTCGGCGGCCTCTACCGGGCCTGCATGATCCAGGACAGCACCGGGCAGGAGCACTGGTGGAGCGGCGTCCACACGGACATTGAACCGCCGAACCTCTTCGTGTTCACCCATGCGTGGGACAAGCCGGATGGCACACGCGGCCACGAGACCGAGGTGACGTTCGAGCTGGAGGAGATCGACGGCGGCACCCGGATGACCTTCCGGCAGGGCCCGTTCGACACCCTCGAAAACCGGGACGGCCAGGGCCAGGGCTGGCGGGAGTCCTTCGACCGCCTGGCCGAGCATCTCCGGCGGAGCGCCTAGAAACCAAGCAACGCGGGGTCACTTAGCGCCCATAATCCGGGCTTGGATGGGCGCTAAGTGACCCCGCGTTGCTGTTAGGGGGCTGTTGGCAGGGTGCGGCGGTGGCCGCTCACGCGAGCTCGCCGTTCAGGTTCCGGTGCGCCGACTCCTGCCACAGTGCCCGGCCCCGCGGGGTGTGGAAGAGCGGGTCCAGCTCTAAGAGCTGACGGACGACGACGGCGCGCCCGGCGGCGAAGTCGTCGTCGCCGATGTGCGCAAAATCCTGCCGGACGGCGGCCAGATACCGGGCGTAGGCGGCCGGCTCCCCGCCCAGTACGGACAGGTCCGCGTCGCTGAGCAGTGCGGCAGCCCCGTCGCCGGGCTTCGGGCGGTGGTCCGCGGTCATCCGCACCAGCCGGGCCACCTCGTCCACCTCGGCGCCGGGGAGCCCCGCATGGGCAAGCCGGTCCTCGGCCAGCCGCGCGGACTCCTCCTCGTCCTGGCCCGCAATGCCGCGGTAGACGGCGTCATGGAACCAGGCGGCGAGCAGCACAGTGCGGGGCGGATCGGAGGGCCCCGTCAGCAGATCCAGGGCCTCCAAAACCGCCAGCAGGTGCGTGCGGCCGTGGTACTTCCGGTGCTCCTCGCCCCAGCGGTCCAGCAGATCGAGGAAGAGCGCGTCGTGGCCCGGCAGCACCTTGTTCCACCGGGTCAGCAACGGGAGTTTCAGTGAGCCGCTGCGCCGCCGGGCCGGGATCCGCAGGCCGCTCGCGATCAGCTTGCGGACCAGGATCCGGCCTTCCACCGGGGCGGCGCCGGCCGCCACGAGGGTAGCGTACCGGGCCTCGGCGACGTCGTAGTGGTCGCCGTCGAACGCCCGCTCCGGGACGCCGGCCGCCGCCGCGAAGGCGTGCAGCTCCTCAAGGGAGGTGTCCGAGATCAGGTGCGAGAAGTGCGTCCCGTGCGCCGGCCAGAGCGGAGGGTCAAGGTAAATGGCCATGGAGGAAGCGTAGCCCGCGGATCAGCCCTGGCTGGCGTCGGTGGCGGCGGTATCGGACTGCTCTTCCTTCGGTGTCCGCGCACGGTGCGGTTTGGAGCGCACGCCTTCGCCCTTTTCATTCAGCCGCGTCTCGTGCTCGGCCTCCGCGATGGCCTCGGGAGTGATGCTCCCCCCTGAGTTCCAGGCCTTGATTGCGGCCCAGCCCACCGCCACGAGGGGAACGGCAAGGATGGCGCCGATGATGCCGGCGAGGATGGTGCCGGCGGTGAGGGCCAGCAGGATGACGAGGGCATGGACGTTGAGCGCCTGGCCCATCACAACGGGCTGCAGGAAGTTGCCCTCCAGTTGGTTGACGACGATCACCACGATGATGACGATCAGGGCCGCGAGTGGACCGTTGGCGACCAGCGCAACAAGCGCAGCGAGGACGCCGGCCAGGGTGGCGCCGATCAGCGGGATGAAAGCGCCGATGAACGTCAGCGCGGCGAGCGGCAGGGCGAGCGGCACCCCCATGAGCACAAGCGCCAGGCCAATGAAGAACGAATCCACCAGGGCCACGATGGAGGTTCCGCGCACATAGCCGCCGAGCACATTGAGGCTCCGCTCCCCGGCCCGGCGAGCCTTCACCAGGTTCTTACCCTTGAACGCCCGCAGCACAAAGGCCCAGATGCTCTCGCCGTCCTTCAGGAAGAAGAACAGAATCACCGCCATGAGCAGGGCGCCGGTGATGAAGTTGCCGGCCGCGCTGAGCCCGGAGATGGCGCCCGCGCCGACGGTGCTGCTCGTGGCGAAGTCGACGACGGCGTCGCGCGCCTGCTGGATCTGCCCGTCATCGACCGGAATGGGGCCGGTCCGCACGAAGGCATAGACCCGGTCGAAGCCCTCTGTGGCTTTACTGGCCAGTTCCCCGGCCTGACCGACGATGGCGAAGACGATGCCGGTGATGAGGCCGCCGAACGCCAGCAGGAGCACCAAGAACGAGAGTGTCGTGGCGGCGGTGCTGGGCCAGCCCCGGCGGCGCAGCCAGTGGACGAAGGGTGCGATCGCGGCGGCGAGGATCAGTGCCAGCAGCGCGGGAATCACCACGAGCCGCACCTGGATCAGGGCATAGACCACAACCACTGACAGGACCAGCAGCAGCAGGACCTGGGCGGTCCTGGTGCTGGCGCGGCCCAGGCTGTCGTTCCAAGGGGTTGTCTTTTCCGGACTGGCCATGCTGTTCTGTCTCCCACTGTCGGATGGTCATGTTGCTTACCAACCGTCTCACAGCCCGGGGGCGCACGGCCGGAGACAGGCCCACGGACGGCCCGTCCCGGTCGGCAACCAGCTGCCGGAATCCCGGGCCGGGCAGGTGCCGGGCCGACTCGATAGTGACGTCCCGCCCCTCCCCAAGATTTTAGGACCGAAGCGGCCGACGGGGCTACGGGAATCGCCCCCGATGCGGCAAACGCCCCACGGATGAATCGAATTTGCGGATACATTTCCGCCAGAAGTCCGCAGATGCGGGTTAGAGTTTCTGTATGCCTAATATTCGCGTTTCCGAGGCCGCACGGTTCCTGGGCGTCAGCGATGACACCATCCGCCGCTGGACCGAGAACGGAAGCCTGACTCCGCTCAAGGACGACGCCGGGCGGCTCGCCGTGGACGGTCTGGAGCTCGCCCGACTTGCCCGGGAACAGGCCCAGCTGCCGGATGACCCGGCCAGGACGGGTAGTTCGGCCCGGAACCGCTTTGTCGGGCTGGTCACCGCGATCACAGCGGACAAAGTGATGGCCCAGGTGGAACTGCAGTGCGGGCCCTTCCGGGTTGTATCGCTGATGAGCAGCGAGGCCGTGCGCGAGCTCGGCCTGGAGCTCGGCTCGGTGGCGACCGCCGTCGTCAAGGCCACCACGGTGATCATCGAGACGCCGAAAGGGAAGGGCATCGTATGACGCGCACCGGAAGGACCGCCGGACTGGCCCTTGCCCTGTCTGTGGCCGCGGCGCTCGCCGGCTGCGGCGGGCAGGGTTCGGCCGGGTCCGGTTCGGCCGGGTCCGGTCCGGGCGGCGCCGGCGAGACGCTCACCGTCTTCGCCGCTGCCTCGCTCAAGGCACCTTTCACCGCGCTCGCCGCCACGTTTGAGGAAACGCATCCGGGCACTAAGGTGCGGCTCAGCTTCGCCGGTTCCTCAGACCTGGCAGCCCAGCTCGGACAGGGAGCGCCGGCGGACGTGTTCGCCTCGGCTGATGCGAACACCATGGCCAAACTAAGCAGCACCGGCCTGGTGGACGGATCAGCCAGGGACTTCGCCAGCAACGTCCTGGCCATCGCCGTGCCGCCGTCAAACCCCGCGGCCATCCGGGGCCTCGCGGATCTGGCCGGCCCCGGCGTAAAGGTTGTCATCTGCGCGCCCCAGGTTCCCTGCGGCGCCGCCACGAAGATGGTCGAAAAGGCTGCCGGCGTCACCCTGAAGCCGGTCAGCGAGGAGTCGTCCGTGACCGATGTCCTGGGCAAGGTCACCTCGGGCGAGGCCGACGCCGGGCTGGTCTACGTCACGGATGTCCGGGCAGCCGGGGACAAGGTCACGGGAATCGCCTTCGCCGAGTCGGCCGGGGCCGTGAACGCCTACCCCATCGCCGTGCTGCGGAGCAGCAGGAACAAGGACCTCGCCGCAGCCTTCACCGCCCTGGTCACCGGCGCCGGGGGCAGGAAGATTCTCAGCGACGCCGGATTCGGTCCACCGTGAACGGTCGCGGCGCGGAAGGCCATGCGTACAGCGGGATCCCCCGCTGGGTGGTGGCCCTGGCCGCCGCCGGGGCGCTGTTTGTGCTGCTGCCGCTCGCGGCCATGGTGGCCAGGGTCAACTGGGCGCAGTTCATCCCGCTGCTCACTTCGGAGGCCTCCCTCACCGCCTTGGGACTGAGTCTCCGCACGGCAGCAGCGAGTACCGTCCTGTGTGTGCTGTTTGGCGTGCCGCTGGCCCTCGTGCTGGCCCGCGGCGACTTCCCCGGCCAGCGGCTGCTGCGCTCCTTCGTGCTGCTGCCGCTCGTGCTGCCTCCGGTCGTGGGCGGCATCGCTTTGCTGTACGCCTTCGGCCGGCAGGGGCTGCTGGGTAAGAGTCTCGAAGTGGCAGGAGTCCAGATAGCCTTCTCCACGACCGCGGTGGTGCTGGCCCAGACGTTCGTTGCCCTGCCGTTCCTCGTGGTCAGCCTCGAAGGTGCGCTCCGCACGGCCGGCAGCCGGTACGAGGCCGTCGCCGCCACGCTCGGTGCGCGCCCCTCCACGGTGCTGCGCCGGGTCACGTTGCCGCTGGTCCTGCCGGGACTCGCCTCCGGGGCCGTGCTTTCCTTCGCCCGCAGCCTCGGCGAATTCGGGGCCACGCTCACCTTCGCCGGCAGCCTCCAGGGAGTCACCCGCACGCTGCCGCTGGAAATCTACCTGCAGCGGGAAACCGACGCCGACGCCGCCGTCGCGCTCTCCCTGTTGCTTGTCACGGTGGCGGTGATCGTCGTCGGGCTCACGTACCGGAGCCCGGCACCGGCCGGGTCCCGCAGCACAGGATCCCGGCATGCGGTGGCCCGCGACGCCGGCCAGCGCGACCCGGTGACGCCATGACGTTCACTATCGACGCCGCCGTCGCCGACCGCCGCTTCGAGGTCGCGTTGAGCCTGGGGCCGGGCGAGACGGTCGCCGTGCTGGGGCCAAACGGGGCCGGCAAATCCACCCTGCTCTCGGTGGTCGCCGGGCTGCTTCGCCCGGACACCGGCCGGGCCGAGGTGGACGGCAAAGTCCTGTTCGACCTGGGCCCCGGGCGGAGGACCTGGACCGCACCGCACCGCCGCGGAACCGCTCTGCTGGCCCAGGAGCCGCTGTTGTTTCCGCACCTGAGTGCGCTCGAAAACGTGGCCTTCGGGCCCAGGAGCAAGGGAATTCCCAAAGCAGAAGCGCGGGAGACCGCCCGGCACTGGCTCGCCGAGGTCGACGCCGGCGAGCTCGCCGCCCGGCGGCCCGGCGAACTGTCCGGCGGCCAGGCCCAGCGTGTTGCGGTGGCCCGGGCCCTCGCCGCGAACCCGGAGCTGCTGCTGTTGGATGAGCCGATGGCGGCCCTGGACATCCATGCGGCCCCGCGGCTGCGCCGGCTGCTGAAACGGGTCCTCGCCGGGCGCCGGGCTATTGTCGTCACCCACGATGTCCTGGACGCCTACATGCTCGCGGACCGCGTGATCGTGATGGAGGGCGGCCGGATCGCCGAGGAGGGCCCCACCCGGGAGGTGCTCCGGCGCCCGCGGAGCAGCTTTGCCGCCGGACTGGCCGGGCTGAATCTTGTGTCCGGAACCGTGACGCCCGTCGGCATCCGGTCCGGCGGGGGCCTCGAGTTCGCCGGCCAGCACGACGGCCCGCTCGTCGCCGGGCAGGCAGGCGTGGCGGCGTTCCCGCCGTCGGCCGTGTCCGTCTTCCTGGCCGAGACGCACGGGAGTCCGCGGAACTCGTTCCCGGTGACCGTCACGGATCTGGAGCCGCACGGGGACCAAATCCGGGTCCGCGCCGGCGAGCTGTCCGCGGACGTAACCCCTGCTGCCTCCGCCGACCTCGGCCTTACTCCCGGCCTTGCGGTTTACTTCGTGGTCAAGGCCGCGGCGGTGTCCATCTATCCGGCGTGACGGCGGCTGGGCGGCGTTTGGAAGCGGCCGGCTGTGGCTGGCTACCCGCGGTCCTTGCGGACGGGATGCTGGCTGACGATTGAGACCCGGTTGAACGCGTTCATTGTGATCACGAGCCAGCTGATGGCGGAGAACTCCTCGTCCGTGAGGTGCCTGCGGGCCGCGGCGCCCTCGTGCTCGCGGGCGCGGGCGTCCGAGATGTTGGTGATGGCCTCCGCCAGGGTCAGGGCGGCACGTTCCTTCTCGGTGAACAGGGCTGTGTCACGCCAGGCCGGAAGCACGGTAAGGCGCTGGGCGGATTCGCCGTTCTTCACTGCATCGCCTACGTGGAGGTCCAGGCAGTAGGCGCAGCCGTTGATCTGCGAGATCCTGACGTTCAGCAGTTCGATCAGCGTCCGGTCCAGCCCCGCTTCTTCTGCTGCCTCCTTGGCCTTCAGCCCGAGCCCGTTGAGCGCACGCCAGGCCGCGGGGTGCTCCTTGTCCAAAAAAACGCTGCGGGTGGTGTGGTGCTGCGCTGCCGCTGTCTCATCCATGGTCAAAAGACTACCCATGGGAAACACCAAACGGTACGTGACAGATCTGTCACATGTGTGACAGGATGCATGAACAGTGAAATCCCCTGCAGGAGCGGTTCCCCCGGCCGCTCCACGGAGTTGGTCCCGACATCGCACCAGCCCCCATCATTCGGCGGTCGGCTCCTTGGGGGAGCCGACCGCCGAATGGGTTTAACGTGGTTTAGCGGGTTTAGCGGGGTTGGGGGGCTTGGGCCGGTTTGGCAGGCGGGGTTGACGGCGGCCCGGGCTCGGCGTACGCACCAGGCGATCCGTAGGGACATGCCCATTCCTGTGGTCCCATCCGTAGGGACATGCCCATTCCTGTGGTCCCATCCGTAGGGACATGCCCATTCCTGTGGTCCCATCCGTAGGGACATGCCCATTCCTGTGGTCCAATCCATAGGGACATGCCCATTCCTGGGCCCCGACGGTGGACATATTGGGACTATGTCCAGCGGCCCGGGCCTACGGGGGGCATGTCCCGCGGGTGTGCAGGCTGGCCCAGGGCTAGCCCTCGGATGCCCCGGGGGGACGTGCCCATTCCTGTGGCCCCATCCGTAGGGACATGCCCATTCCTGGGCCCCGACAGTGGACATATTGGGACTATGTCCAGCGTTTCCGGTCAGCGGAGGGCATGTCCCGTGGTGCACGCGAGGTCCGCGCCGGCGGCAGCCATCGCCGCCGCGTCGCCGGCGACGAAGATGCCGGCAAAGTGGTCGGCATAGTCACCCAGATCGGGGTCGATGGAACCGACGACGGCGTAGACGGGTACCGCCGTGCATCGGGCCAGGATGGCCGCGATGATTTTGCCCTGACCCGTCTGGGAGTCCAGCCGGCCCTCGCCCACGACGACGGCGCTGCAGGCCGACAGCCGGGCATCGAAGTCGAGCAGGTCCAGGACGAAATCCGCGCCGGAGACCAGAGTGGCCCCGTAGCGCGCCCACATTCCTCCGGAGAAGCCGCCGGCCGCACCGGTGCGGTCCACCGGGCGCGGATCGCGGCCGAAGTCGCGGGCAAAGCCCTCTGCCTGCAGTTCGAGCCGCCGGGCCAGCACCGCGACGGTGTCCGCATCCGCGCCCTTCTGCGGCCCGAAGACCCGTGCGGCGTCGGAGAAGCGCGTGGTGACATCGCTGAGAATCACCACCTCCGCGCCGTGGAGCCCGCCGCGGTCCTCAATCGCCGCGCTAGCGCCGGAGCCGCCGTCGCTCGTGGCGGAACCGCCGGCCGCCACCAGGATCCGGTTGGCCCCCAACCGGGCGGCTTCGGCCATCAGCACGCCTGTTCCGTAGGTGCCGGCGGTCAGCGGGTTCCGCTCCCGGCTTGAGGGTAGGTTGAGCCCGCTGGCGAAGGCGAGCTCGACGACGGCGGTGCCGTCCGCGGTCAGGCCGATCGCCGCGTCAATGGCGTCACCCCACGGACCTTCGGTGCCGACCAGATGTTGCCGGGCGCCCAGCCCCCGGACCAGCACGTCAAAGGTCCCCTCGCCGCCGTCGGCCACGGGCAGCTCGATGGCCTCGCCGCCGGCGGCGCGGATCCCGGCCGCAATATGTCCGGAAACCTCGACGGCGGTAAACGTCCCCTTGAAGCTGTCCGGGGCAACCAGGATGCTCATTCGCTCAGAAACCAACCTTGTCGCGGCCCTTGAGCTGCAGCATTTGCCGGGCCTCGTCCGGGGTGGCGATCTCGAAGTTAAGGGCTTCGAGGATGGCGCGGATCCGGGTGACCTGCTGGGCGTTGGACGTTGCCAGCTGTCCGGGGCCGATCCAGAGCGAGTCCTCCAGCCCCACCCGGACGTGGGAGCCCATGGCTGCGCCGATCGTGGCCAGCGGCATCTGGTTCTTCCCGGCGCCCAGGATGGACCACTGGTAGGCGTCGCCGAGGAGCCGGTCCGCGGTGCGGCGCATGTGCATGAGGTCCTCGGGGTGCGCGCCGATCCCGCCGAGCAGGCCGAAGACCGACTGGACGAATAACGGGCCCCTGGCCAGGCCGCGGGCGTGGAAGTGGGCCAGGTTGTTCAGGTGCGAAATGTCGTAGCACTCGAACTCGAAGCGGGTGCCGTTTTCGTTGCCGATGCCCAGGATGGTCTCGATGTCCTGGAAGGTGTTCTTGAAGACAAGGTCGCGGCTCTTTTCGAGTCCTTCCCGCTCCCAGTCGTGGCCGAACTCGGTGAATCGGTACAGCATCGGGTACAGCCCGAAGTTCATCGAACCCATGTTGAGGGACGCCAGTTCGGGCTTGAACAAGGCCGCCGGCTGCATGCGCTCCTCGACCGTCATATGGGGCGAGCCGCCGGTGGTGATGTTGATGACGGCGTCGGTGTTGCGCTTGAGTTTGTCCAGGATCGGGGCGAAGTGCTCCGGGTCCTGCGACGGCCGGCCGTCGCGGGGATCGCGGGCGTGCATGTGCACGATTGCGGCGCCCGCCTCGGCGGCACCGATGGCGGCGTCGGCGATCTCATCCGGGGAGACCGGCAGGTATTTGGACATGGACGGGGTGTGGATGGCGCCGGTGACGGCGCTCGTGATGATCACTTTGCGTGCAGCAGCCATGGGAAGGCCTCCTTTGGGTGGGCGAAATTTTCCGGGTGGAGTCCGGGCGGACCGGTTCAGTAGAGTTTTTCGGTGTTCCCGTCGACGGCGAGTGCCTGGCCGTTGACATTGCGGGCCAGGTCGCTGGCAGCGAAGGCAGCCATATTGGCGATGTCCTCGGCCTCGATCAGGCGTCCCAGCGAGGACTGGCCGAGATACAGCGCGGACACCTCATCCTCCGGCAGTTCGAGCATGCGGGCCTTGGCAGCGATGACCGCGTCGATGCGCGGGCCGTTGACGGCGCCGGGGCAGATGGCGTTGACCCGGATCCTGTCCGGTCCCAGTTCGATCGCGAGGGTCTTGGTCAGCCCGATGACGGCCCACTTCGACGCCGAATAGGCGCTCCGGCCGGCCATGCCCAGCCGCCCGGCGGCTGAGGAGAGGTTCACGATCGAGGCGTTCCGGCTCTGCCTCAGCATCGGCAGGGCATGCTTGATGCAGAAGAACTGGCCATGGATGTTGACGTCGAAGGTCGCCTTCCACGCCGCGCTGTCCAGAGTTTCCAGCGGACCGGTGGGGCCGGCGATGCCCGCGTTGTTGATGAGGATGTCGAGGCCGCCCAGTTCCTCGTTGACCGTCGCCATGAGCTCGCGGACCTGGTCTTCGTCGGAGACGTCGCTGACGGCCGCGGAGAGGCCGTTGACGCGGGCCTTCCCGACGGCGTCGAGATCGATGTCGGTGACGAAGACGGTGGCGCCGAGTTCGTGGAACTTGTTGGCGATGGCCAGGCCGATGCCGTTGGCCCCGGCGGTGACCAGGACTCGTTGTGAGCTGAAATCCATGAGTATTCCTTGCATTGGTGTGGCTGGCGGGACCGTGCGTCAGCGCGACGGGTCAGTGCGATGGGTCAGTGCGCGGCCGGGGCGGCCAGGGGCTTTTCGGCGCCCCGCTTGAGCAGCAGCGAGAGCAGGGCGCCGATGATGCACATACCGACGATGAACCAGAGTCCGGAGAGCTTGGAGCCCGTGACGTCCTGCATGAGGCCCATGACGTACGGGCCGAGGAAGCCGCCGCAGAGGCCGATGGTGTTGACAAAGGCGATGCCGCCGGCGAGGGCGGCGCCGGTGAGGCGGGTGGCGGGGTAGGTGAAGAGGATCGGCTGCAGGGCGAAGAAGTTGAAGGCCGCGAGGCAGAATCCGATCATGCCAAGCACGGGGCCGCCGATGGCGCCGAGCGCGAAGCCGGCGATGATGCCGATCATCGTGCCGGTGACCAGCAGCCGGGAGCGCCGGCCGTCGGTGGCGAAACGGGGGACCAGCAGTGCGCCGGCGGCGGAGAAGATCCACGGAATGGCGGTGAGCAGGCCGATCTGCAGCGGGGTGAGCTTGCCGTAGGTGCCGATGATGGAGGGCAGGAAGTAGGACAGGGCGTAGACGGCGATCTGGTGGGTGAAGTAGATGCCGACCACCAGGAGGATCTGCCGGTCCTTGAGGACATCGCGGAGGCGGTGGTTGCCGGAGGCTTCCGCGCCCGCCTTCTCTTCGGCAGCGATGCGGGCTTCGAGATCCGTGGCTTCCTCCCGGCTGAGGAACGTGGCCTGGGTGGGTCGGTCCGGGAGCTTCTTCCACACAACATAGGCCAGGAGGCAGGCGGGCAGGCCTTCGACGATGAACATCCACTGCCAGCCGTGGAGCCCGGCGAAGCCGTCCATCGTGAGCAGGAGTCCGCCCAGAGGGGCGCCGACGATGTTGGCGATGGAGACGCCGAGCAGGAACATGCCGTTGGCCTTCGCACGGTCCTTCACCACGAACCACTGCGTCAGGAAGTACATAACGCCGGGGAACAGGCCGGCCTCGGCCACGCCGAGCAGCATCCGCATGATGTAGAAGGACCACTCGCCCTGGACGAAGGCCATGCCTGCGGAGATGATGCCCCAGGTGATCATGATCCGCATGATCCAGAAGCGTGCGCCCACCTTGTGCATGATCAGGTTGGACGGGATCTCGGAGAGGGCGTAGGTCAGGAAGAACAGGCCGGCGCCGATTCCGAAGGCCGTGGCGGAGAGGCCGAGGTCGATCTCCAGGCGGTCCTTGGCCATGCCGATATTCGTGCGGTCCAGGAACGCCATGATGTAGGCGCCGATCAGCAGCGGCATAACCTTGCGGATGATCACGCCGTTTATTTCCTGCGGTGTACGCATCTTCGTTGGTGCGGATACAACTGACATGGGTCTTCGTCCTTGAATTGGGGGCCAGTGTTCGTGGCTGGAGCGGTCAGGATGGATGGGCAGGGGGAAGGCGGTGCAGCCCCGCGGAAACCAGGTCGGCTGGCCGGCGGCGGAATGCGCGGGGTGAGGGCTAGCTGGCGGCCGGTGTGCAGCCGCAGGTCCGGCCGATATGCAGGCGGTGCAGGCACACTTTCGAGGTGTACGTGCGGGAGGGGGCTTCGATGCGTTTGAGCAGCATGGTGAAGGCCTCGTGTGCCATTTCCTGCTGCGGCTGGACAATGCTGGTCAGATTGATGAGCCCGGAGCGGCTGTGCGGAAGGCCGTCGCAGCCGGCGACGGCGACGTCTTCCGGAATGCGAAGTCCGCGGGCCAAGGCGTACTCCATCACGCCGATAGCCAGTTCGTCGCTCCCGCACACCACGGCCTGCGGCGGTGTGCCCGCGGAGAACAGGCGCTCGGCAGCAAGCCGCCCGCCTTCGTTGTTGACTCTCGTGCTGATCTTGCGGTCACCGCTGATAGCGACGCCGGCTGCGGCCGCGGTACGGACAAAAGCCTGTTCACGGGCCAGCGACGCGGTGGAGAAGCGCGGGCCGATCACGGTGGCGATCTCTGTGAAGCCGTGGCTCAGCATGTGCTGCATCAACGCCGTCGCCGCGGCGTCGTCGTCGATTCCGACAAAGTCGGAGTCCAGGAAGTCGGCACGGCGCGAGAGGCAGACATAGGGTATCCGGGCCGCCCTGAGGGTGCGGAGGGCCGTAGCATCATCCCTGAGCGACGCCGCCAGGATGATGCCGTCCACGTTGCGGTGGGCGAGCGTCGCGGTGACCTGGGCGAGCACTTCCGGATCGTCCTGGGTCGTGGCGACGAATACTTCATAGCCGGACTCGGCGGCGGCCGAAATGATGCCCTGGGCCCAGCGCGGAAACATCGGGTTGATGATGTTCGGCAGGATGAGGCCGATCACGCGCGTCCGCTGGATGTCGGTCGTGTGTGAGGAATTGCGGGGCCTGAATCCCAGCTCGTTCGCCACATGGATGATGTGACGGCGGGTTTCCGGTGAGACGCCACCCTTGCCGTTAAGGACGTAGGACACTGCCGCGGAGGAAACCCCCGCGGTCCGGGCCACCGCGGCGGCAGACACTGGCGGGGCCGGGCGGCCGGCGGCGCTTTTAGCGTACTCGCTCATGTCCTGCTCTCCTTTGCATCATTACCGGCCCCTGTGACCTCAGTTACATTAGGAGTAGTACAAGTGTTAAGCAACGTTAAGTGAATCCGAACCACCCCGGCCCAGCCCGGCACTGGTCCGCAGGGGGGCATGCTCATTCTTCCGGTCCAATCTGAAGGGACATGTCCACTCCTGGGTCCGGAGAGGGGACATATTGGGACTATGTCCATTGGCCCGGGTGTGCAGAGGGCATGTCCATTCCTGCGGCCCGGGCGTGGGAGGGCATGCCCGTTCCAGGGCCCGGCACCGGTCCGCAGGGGGGACATGCTCATTCTTCCGGTCCAATCTGTAGGGACATGTCCACTCCTGGGTCCGGAGAGGGGACATATTGGGACTATGTCCATTGGCCCGGGCGTGCAGGGGGCATGTCCCCTGGGTGCGCCTGGCGCCCGGGGCCGTCCGCCCCTAGACAGTCGTTTCGCTGTGGGCAAACATGGAGCCGAAGGACCACAACGCAAAGTTGAGCGGAGTAGACTCAACTTTGATATCAACATCAGCTCGAAAGGAGCTCTCTTTGGACGCCAAATTCACCACCAAGAGCCAGGAGGCTCTTTCGGCAGCAGCCATGAACGCCTCGACGGCAGGGAACCCGCAACTCGAACCTGCCCATCTGCTCAAGGCGCTGATGGACCAGCGGGAAGGTGTCGCCGTCGCGCTTCTCCGCGCCACCGGCACCGATCCGGATGCGGTCAGCGTCCAGGCGAGCACCGCCATCAAGGCCCTACCCTCGACGTCGGGCGGCTCCGTGCAGCAGGCGCAGCTGTCCCGGAACGCGATGCAGTCGATCAAGAACGCCCAGAATGAGGCTGAGCGGCTCGGCGACAGCTTCGTCTCCACCGAGCACCTGCTGCTGGGCCTGTCCGCCGGGAGCGACAACGTTGGCAAGCTGATGCGCGATGCCGGTGCCTCCCACGAGGCCCTTCTCGCCGCGCTGCCGGGCGTCCGCGGGGACCGCAAGGTGGATAGCGCGGACCCCGAGAATACCTTTCAGGCGCTGGAGAAGTTCGGCACCGACCTCACCGCGGTTGCCCGCTCCGGAAAACTGGATCCGGTGATCGGACGCGACGCCGAGATCCGCCGGATCATCCAGGTCCTGAGCCGCCGCACCAAGAACAATCCCGTCATCATCGGCGAGCCCGGCGTCGGCAAGACCGCCGTCGTCGAAGGACTCGCCCAGCGGATCGTGGCCGGCGACGTGCCCGAAAGCCTGCGCGGCAAGACCCTGATCGCCCTGGACCTCGCGTCCATGGTGGCCGGCGCCAAGTACCGCGGCGAATTCGAGGAACGGCTCAAGGCCGTCCTGGAGGAAATCAAGGGTTCGGAAGGGCAGATTGTCACCTTCATCGACGAGATCCACACGGTGGTGGGCGCGGGCGCTTCGGGGGACAGCTCCATGGACGCCGGCAACATGCTCAAGCCCATGCTGGCCCGCGGCGAACTCCGCCTGATCGGCGCCACCACGCTGGACGAGTACCGCGAAAACATCGAGAAGGACCCCGCCCTGGAACGCCGCTTCCAGCAGGTCTTTGTCGGCGAGCCGAGCGTGGATGACACCATCGGCATCCTGCGCGGACTCAAGGAACGCTACGAGGCCCATCACAAGGTGGCCATCGCCGACTCCGCCCTCGTCGCGGCCGCCACGCTGTCCAACCGCTACATCTCCGGCCGGCAGCTGCCGGACAAAGCGATCGACCTCGTGGACGAGGCCGCGTCCCGGCTGCGCATGGAGATCGACTCCGCCCCGGAGGAAATCGACCAGCTGCGCCGCGCCGTGGACCGCCTGACCATGGAGGAGCTTGCCCTGGCCAATGAAAAAGACGCAGCATCCGTGGAACGGCTCGCCGCCCTCCGCGCGGACATGGCGGACAAGAAGGAAGAGCTGGCCGCCCTCAACGCCCGCTGGGAAGCCGAGAAGGCGGGCCTGAACCACGTGGGCGATCTCAAGGCCCGGATCGATGAGCTGCGCTCCGCCGCCGAGAAGTACCAGCGCGAAGGTGACCTCGAGGCCGCCTCCCGCATCCTCTACGGCGAACTCCCCGCCCTCGAACGGGAACTGAACGCGGCCGCCGAGGAAGAATCCGCCCGGGTGGCCGGCGGCGGCGCGAAGCAGGATCTTATGGTGGCCGACGAGGTCACCGCGGACGATATCGCCGAGGTGATTTCGGCCTGGACCGGCATCCCCGCCGGGCGTATGCTGCAAGGCGAAAGCCAGAAGCTGCTGGAGATGGAGCATGTGCTGGGGGAGCGCCTGATCGGCCAGTCCACGGCTGTCACCGCGGTCTCCGACGCCGTGCGCCGGGCCCGCGCGGGGATCAGCGATCCCAACCGCCCCACCGGCTCCTTTCTGTTCCTGGGCCCCACAGGCGTCGGCAAGACCGAGCTCGCGAAGGCCCTCGCGGACTTCCTGTTCGACGACGAACGCGCCATGGTGCGGATCGACATGTCCGAGTACTCGGAGAAGCACTCCGTCGCCCGCCTGGTGGGCGCCCCTCCCGGCTACGTGGGATACGGGGAAGGTGGCCAGCTGACCGAGGCCGTCCGCCGTCGTCCGTACTCCGTGGTGCTGCTGGACGAGGTCGAGAAGGCCCACCCGGAGGTATTCGACATCCTCCTGCAGGTGCTCGACGACGGCCGTCTCACCGATGGCCAGGGCCGCACCGTGGACTTCCGCAACGTGATCCTGGTCCTGACGTCCAACCTGGGCAGCCAGTTCCTGGTGGACCAGACCCTGGCTGCCAATACCAAGCGCGAAGCCGTCATGGCCGCCGTCCATGCCTCCTTCAAGCCGGAGTTCCTGAACCGGCTCGATGAAGTGGTGCTGTTCGATCCGCTCAACGTCGAGGAACTGTCCCGGATCGTGGAACTGCAGGTCAAGGAACTGGGCGAGCGGCTGAAGGGCCGCAGGCTCAACCTCGAAGTCACCGAGGGCGCCCGCGCCTGGCTCGCGGTGACCGGTTTCGACCCGGCCTACGGCGCCCGGCCGCTGCGCCGGCTGGTGCAGCGGGAGATCGGCGACCGGCTGGCCAGGGCCATCCTGTCCGGCGAGATCGCCGACGGGGACTCGGTGCTGGTGGATACCGCCCCGGACCTGCAGGAACTCACCATGGGCGGTGCGCAGGCGTCAGACCGGCCCGACGGCGGCGCGGCCACCGGCAGCGGGCTCTCGGTCCGCCGCAAGGAGTAAAGCCCGTTAGGGGCGCAGCGACTCCATGATGACGTTTCCGGTGGAAGCGGTGACGTAGCAGTCCACGCGCCGGTCGCCCTTGTCCCAGCTGGTGGAGCTCGGGTAGGCGGTGCGCTGCATTAGCTCGTAGCTGGTGGCGGCCGCCGTCAGTTGCGCCCCACGGCAGGTCTCGCGGCCCTTGTCCTTCAGAGCCGTCAGGCCGGGATACGAATCCGAGGCCTGGTAGTGCTCGATTGCGATGAGCTGGGCCGAGTGGCCTACCGAGCAGTCCACGACGGTGGACGTCGGGGCGTCCGGGTCGAAGTCCTTGAAGCAGTCGCCGAGCTGGAAGTCCAGGGCGCCGATGCCTTCCAGCGGGAGCGGGCCACGGCTCGCCGGAGCGGAGGACGAGGTTCCGGCGGCGGCGGGGGAATTGGCCGCGGCGGGCTGCTTCGTTCCGGCGCCAAGGGAGGCCAGCCACCAGATGATCAGCCCCAGCACCGCGAGAGCGGCCACAGCGGCGCCTACTTTCGCGAGACCCTGGCGTTGAACCCAGCCGCCAAGCTGGGATGCCCGCTCCGAGACCAGCTTGCCCGCGCCGGCGACGGCGGTTCCGGCACCGCGGGCGCCCCGTCCACGCCTGCGGACGCTCTCCCTGCTGACCGGCGGCACGGACCGGCGGACAGGGGCAGGGGCAATGGGAGCGAACGGGGGCTCGGAGGGCAGGGGAGCCGACGGCGGCACGGCAGGCGGCACCACCGGCGTCGCGGACGTCGGCGGCATCGAGGGCCGGGGAGGTACCCCGGGCGGTGCCGCGGGGGTGGACCGCTGGCCGGATTCACCGGCACGGGGAACTTCAGGCAGCCCGGCGTCGCCGTGCCTTGCGTTCTCTTCGGTCACTGAGAATTCACCACTTCCGTGCGTCTTTGCCGCGGCTGGACGCCCGGCGGTGGGGCCGGTTTCCGGGAGCCCACTACGGAACTCTATCTAAGATGCCCGGCGGCCTGCATGCCGACGGGGGACCGTCCGGAGTCGGGGCGCGCGCAACGCCGTCCGCGGCGGCCGGCCCGGGGAGCAGTTACCGCTGAAAGCATGTAATCTAGGTGTACGACAAATTGACCAAACATTCCGGGGCCTCACTAACGCCAATGGTGACCACCTCCGGTCCGAGTACAAAAGGGGGTCACGCCATGGGGCGCGGCCGTCAAAAGGCAAAAGCTACCAAGCAGGCTCGGGATATTAAGTACTACTCCCCGAACACTGACTACTCTGCTCTTCAGCGTGAGCTCAAGAGCACTGAGGGTCATGCACCGAGTCGATTCCCGAGTGAGCCTGTTGAGCCGGATTATTCGGCCTATGTGGATAAGTACGCGGACGATGTGGAAGAGGACGACGACGAGGTAGATTCCCGTCGGATAGGTTAGTCGACACTTCTTTCCGGCATGCCCTTCCGTTAGCGGATTGCCGACCACACGATTCAGGCCCGCCGGCCACTCCCAGCTCGGGTGTGGACGGCGGGTTTTCTGCTGCCCGGATCTTTCCGCCGGCCACGTGCCGCGCAGTTGTCCCTGCAAGGCCCCCAGGCTAGGTTGAAGCTGCCGGTTCCACCCGGCCCCGCACCACGATTGTTCCAGAAGGACCGTCATGACCACGCGCACGGGGTTTGCCGGAGGCGATCTCTGCTGGACGGACCTCCAGACCAGGGACGTGGAGGCGACGAAGGCCTTCTACGCGGCGGTCTTCGGCTGGCGGTACGAGGATCTGCCCATTCCCGACGGGCGCAGCAACGCGAACGCATTCGTAGGCGACGGCCTGGTAGCCGTGGACGCCCCGCAAAATCCCCGGCAGGAAGCCGCCCGGCGGCGGCACATACACCACGGCCTGGTGGACGGCACGGAAGTGGCCGGAATCGCCGCGCTCCGGGAGCACGCGATGCCGGGCAGGCGGGTCAGGCGTAGGCGTTGACCAGCCGGACGGCGCCGCCGTCGACGCCCTTGGCGCCCTGCACGTAGTCCGGGCCGGTCTTGATGATGGAGTCCGAATTTTCTTCGACGGTTCCCATGATCCAGGCCGGCAGGCCGCGGTCGTTGAGGCGGTTCACCGCGGCGTCGGCGACGTCGGCCGAGACGATCGCGACCATGCCCACGCCCAGGTTCAGGGTGCGTTCGAGGTCCGCCAGCGGGACGTTGCCCAGCTCGGAGACCAGCTTGAAGATGGCCGGCAGTTCCCACGTGGCGCGGTCCACGGTGGCCAGCAGCCCCTGCGGCAGGACACGGGCCAGGTTGGCGGCCAGACCGCCGCCGGTGACGTGGCTGAAGCCGTGCACACCGTGGGCCGAGTTCACCGGGAAGGTGCGGGCCAGGTCCAGGCAGTCCGCGGCGTAGACGCGGGTCGGCTCCAGGAGTTCCTCGCCCAGGGTGCGGCCGAGCTCGGAAACCTGGCGGTCCAGAGCCCAGCCGGCGTGGTTGATGACGCGGCGGACCAGCGAGTAGCCGTTGGAGTGCAGGCCGGAGGAGGCCATCCCGATCACAACGTCGCCGGCGCGGACGCGGTCCGGGCCGAGCAGATCGGCGGCCTCGACAACGCCGGTGGCGGCACCGGCGACGTCGTACTCATGCTCACCCAGCAGGCCCGGATGCTCGGCGGTTTCGCCGCCCACCAGGGCGGTGCCGGCGACGGAGCAGGCGGCGGCGATGCCGCGGACGATGTCCGCGATGCGCTCCGGGACAACCTTGCCGCAGGCGATGTAGTCGGTCATGAACAGCGGCTCGGCGCCCACCACCACGATGTCATCGACCACCATCCCGACAAGGTCGAAGCCGATGGTGTCGTGGATGTCCATGGCCTGCGCAATGGCCACTTTGGTGCCGACGCCGTCGGTGGAGGTGGCCAGCAGCGGGCGCTTGAAGGTGAGCAGTCGTGAGACGTCGTAAAGGCCGGCGAAACCGCCCACCCCGCCGATCACCGAGGAGTTGTGGGTCGCCTTAACGGCACCCTTCATAAGTTCGACGGCGCGGTCACCCGCTTCGACGTCGACGCCGGCGGAGGCGTAAGTGATGCCGGCGGCGTTCTGGGCGGCGTTCATGTCGGCGGCCGGGGAGGCGGAAGTCATACGGGCTCTTTCTTGTCGGCGGCAAGCCTGTCGGCGTCACGGTGTGGTGCGACGGCACGGTCGGCGGTGGTGACGCGGTCGGCGTCGGTGAGCAGTTCCTCGAACTCGGCGTCCGGGCCCGGATCGCAGCCGGTGGCGCCGGCTTTCCCGGCCGGATCCTCGTCGGTCGTGATACCGGCGGCGGCTTCGGCGGCGGTTTCCGGCGCTGCGGCGCCGAGGGCGGCGTCTCCGGCCGCGGGAAGGCCGCCGAGGTCGGTGCGTTCCAGCAGGTTCTTGCCCAGCTTGTCCGAGCCCGGGAGCGCGATGGGGTACTTGCCGGTAAAGCACGCGGTGCAGAGGCGTTCACGCGGCTGCTGGGTGGCGCCGATCATGCCGTCTTCGGAGATGTAGGCCAGGGAGTCGGCGCCGATGGCCTGGGTGATTTCCTCGACGGTGGCGCCGTTGGCGATCAGCTCGGCGCGGGAGGCGAAGTCGATGCCGTAGAAGCACGGCCACTTCACCGGCGGGGAGGAGATCTTGATGTGGACGCTTGCTGCGCCCGCTTCCCGGAGCATCCGGACGATCGCGCGCTGGGTGTTGCCGCGGACGATCGAGTCGTCCACCACCACCACGCGCTTGCCGCGGATGACGGATTCCAGGGCGTTGAGCTTGAGCCGGATGCCGAGCTGGCGCAGGGTCTGCGAGGGCTGGATGAACGTGCGGCCAACGTAGGAGTTCTTGACGAAGCCGTGCGCGAAGGGGATGCCGGATTCCTCGGCGTAGCCCACCGCCGCGGGGGTGCCGGACTCCGGAACGGGGATGACGATGTCCGCTTCCTGGGTGTTTTCGCGGGCCAGCTGGCGGCCCATTTCTACCCGGGATTCGTACACCGAGCGGCCCGCAATGGAGGCGTCCGGGCGGGCGAGGTAGACGTACTCGAACACACAGCCGGCCGGCGTCGCCTCCGCGAAGCGCTGCGAGCGGACGCCGTCCTCGTCGATCGCGATGAACTCGCCGGGCTCGATCTCTCGGATGAAGCTCGCGCCGACGGTGGCGAGGGCGGACTGTTCGGAGGCGACAACCCAGCCGCGTTCCAGCCGGCCCAGGCACAGCGGGCGGATGCCATAGGTGTCGCGGGCCGCGTACAGGGTGCCTTCATCCATAAAGACAAAGCAGAAGCCGCCCTTGATCTTGGGCAGCAGTTCCATGGCGGTCTGTTCGAGGGACTTGCCCTCTTCGCCCTCCAGCAGAGCGGTGACCAGGGCGGTGTCCGAGGTGTTGCCCTGCTTCATTTCGCCGCTGACGTGGCCGCCGTTGCGGTCCATGATCATGGCGTTGAGCTCGGCGGTGTTGGTCAGGTTCCCGTTGTGGGCCAGGGCCACGGTGCCCGTGGCGGTTGCGCCCAGGGTGGGCTGGGCGTTGGCCCAGTGGCTGGCGCCGGTCGTGGAATAGCGGCAGTGGCCGACGGCCAGGTGCCCGGTCAGGGTGTTCAGCGTGGTCTCGTCGAAGACCTGGGAAACAAGGCCCATGTCCTTATAGACGTTGATCCGCTTGCCGTCGCTGGTTGCTATGCCAGCCGACTCCTGACCGCGGTGCTGCAGTGCATACAGCCCGTAATAGGTGAGTTTTGCAACCTCTTCACCGGGAGCCCAGACCCCGAAGACGCCGCAAGCGTCCTGAGGGCCTTTTTCGCCAGGGAGAAGATCATGAGAAAGTTTTCCATCGCCGCGTGCCACTGGTTGATTATCTCACGTCGTGCGCCGGGTCTTTCCCGGCGGCCGGTTTATGACCTGAGCCCGGTGCTGTACGCCGTCTCACGGCCCGGTGTGGTCCTCGGATTCGGGCACGGACTCGACGACGGCGTGCTCGGCGCGGCGGACGCTCAGGCGGTCGAGGATGAGGGCGGCGACGGCGCCAAGGACAGCGCCGCCGGCGGCACACAGGATCAGGAAGAAGCCGAAGACGGCGTTGCGATCCCAGCTTTCATCGCCCGGGAGGCCGTAGGCCAGGAAGGCCGCGGCAGCGACGCCCGCAAGGGAGCCCAGGATCAGGAACGGCACGTATTTCGGCGCACGGCGGACGGTCACCTCGCGCCGTTCGGGGACGTGCTGCTCGCCTGCGGTGCCGGGGACTTCGGGGGTAGACATGCCGTTAAGCCTACTGCCACGGCAGGCATTGCTCCGGCCGGGGCCCTGGGGCCACACTAAGGGTGGGGGAGGGCAAGGATGAGCCAAGGAAGCGCCATGTCAGCCTCAGCCGAGCAGATCCGGAACCAACAACGCGGCATCTGGGATGAGTTCTCCGCCGGCTGGCGGAAATGGGACGCGGAAGTGCTTGGCTGGCATGCACCCTTCGGTGACGCCCTCATCGAAGAGGTCCGGCTCCGCCCGAATTCCAGAGTGATTGACGTCGCCTCCGGCACCGGTGAGCCGGGCCTGACCGCGGCCTCCCTCGTTCCGGACGGCAGCGTGACCCTGACCGACCTGTCGGAGGGTATGCTCCGGGTAGCGGGAGAGAAGGCCGCGGCCAGGGGGCTGGACAACGTGCGCACCGCCGTCTGCGATGTCGCCGCCCTGCCGTTCGAGGACGGCAGCTTCGATGCGGTCCTCTGCCGCTTCGGCTTTATGTTCTTCCCGAGCCTGTCCGGCGCCCTGCGCGAGATGGCACGTACGGCCGGACCGGGCGCACGGATCAGCGCCGCCGTCTGGAGCCGGGCAGCGGAAAACCCGTGGGCCGGCCTGATCCTGGGCACGATCGCCCGGCACACCGAACTTCCGGTGCCCCCTGCCGGAGCGCCGGGGCTGTTCCGCTGCGCTGCCCAGGGATACATGACGCGGGTCTTCGAGGATGCCGGCCTCCGCGACGTGACCGAACGGAAAATCAGCACCGACATGGTGCACGCGTCCCCGGAGGTCTACTGGGAATTTATGACCGACGTAGCCGCTCCCGTCGTGCTGGGCCTCGCCAACGCGGATAAGGCGTCCCGGGAGCTGATCCGCAGCGACGTCTTCCAGATGTTGTCCCGCTATGAGTACGACGGCGCCATCCGGCTCCGCTCGACGGCGACCATCGTGGCAGGGACTCGGGCGTAGCGGCCGGGCGAACATGCCGGCCCGGCCGGACGCGGCTAGATGCCGAGCGCGTCCTTCAGCGCCGCGACGTGCCCCTGGGCCTTGACCTGGTACTGGGCCAGCGTCACCTTGCCCCCGGCGTCGAGCACCACGGTGGAGCGGACGATGCCTTCGGCGATCTCGCCCCGGACCAGTTTCTCGCCCCACGCGCCGTAGGCCAGCGCCACCGCGTGGTCCTCATCGGCGAGCAGCGGGAACGTCAGGGCGAAGTCGCCGGTGAATTGGGCCAGGGCTTCCGGGGCATCGGGGGAGATGCCGAGCACCTCATAGCCGGATCCCTGCAGGGCGGCCAGGCTGTCGCGGAAATCGCAGGCTTCGGTGGTGCAGCCCGGGGTGGCGGCCTCCGGGTAGAAATACACAATGACGTTCTTGCCGCGGTAGGCGGCCAGCGAGATCTGCTTCCCCTCTGCGTCCGGCAGCGTGAATTCCGGTGCGGGAGTTCCGGGCTGGAGCTTGACGGTGACATTGGTGCTCATCGAGTGTCCTTCTGGAGATGGATGTTGGGGGTTTTTGTACACAACACCGGTGGCTGGTGCCGTATTCCGGAGCGTCTTCCGGGAGCCCAGGGTACGGGCCGGGGCGGCTTTGGGGCCGCCGGCGTCGAAAGGTACGACGGCGGCCGGCGTTTCGTGTCGAAGTGTCCCGGCTAAGGGACGTCGGCGAGCCAGCTGAACGCCGTGGCCGCGGGTTCCCGGTATTCGAGCGAGATATAGCCCGTGTAGCCGAGTTCGCGGCTGCGGGCGATCCAGGCGCGGAGCGGGAGGGTTCCGGTGCCCGGGGCGCCGCGGCCGGGGTCGTCGCCGATCTGGATGTGGCCGAAGTCCCGGGCATGGCGCTCGATCACTGCCGCGACGTCGTCGCCGTTCACCGACAGGTGATAGAAATCGGCGAGGAGCCTTAGGTTCTCCGCGCCGGCTTGTTCCCTGACCCGCGCGATCACCGTGAGGGCGTCCTCGGCGGTGCGGAGCGGGTATTTCGGGGCGCCGCTGACCGGCTCCAGCAGGACGGTCCCGCCGAACCGCCCGACGCCGGCCGCGGCGGCCGCGAGGTTCTGCACGGCGAGCTCGTCCTGCCTGCCCGAGGATTCGCCGTCGATCCGGTTGCCGTACAGGGCGTTGAAGGCCCGGCAGCCGAGGCGTTCGCCGATCCCGGCGGCGGCGTCGACGTTGTCCAGGAACTCCGTGGAGCGGGCGGGCCAGGAGGCCAGGCCGCGGTCGCCGCCGGGCATGTTCCCGGCGTTGAAGTTAAGCCCCGTCAGCTGCACGCCGGCGTCGGTGATGGCGCGCTCGAAGGCGGTGGTTTCCGCGTCGGCGGGGACGGACGACCCGAATGGCCACCAGAACTCGATCGCGTCGAATCCCGCCGCCTTCGCCGCAGCCGGCCGCTCGAGGAGGGGCAGTTCGGTCAGCAGGATGGAGCAGTTGACTGAATACGTCACAGTGGGTTCCTTCCGGAGTGGGCGGGAACTGCATCCAGCGGGGAGCCGCCGCATTCTTCGGGAACATCGACGGTGCCGGCGAACGGCATCCCTACCGCTTCGTAGGGTCCTTCCGGGCAGCCAGCCCCACCAGCGCACCGACGCCCAGGCCGATCAACAGACCCGTGAACGGCTTATCGGCGCTGGCAACTCCGATGACGAGGCCGAGGGCCGCGCCAAGGAGCATTCCGATCCACAAGGACTCGTACTTCACAGCCTCAGGTTAGCAAGCATCGCCGAACGCACAAGGAGTCCGCAGTGTCGGAAGGTGGTGTACCCGGATTGCTACGGAGGGCGAGTAGGCGGCCCACGTCGGACTGCGGTCCGGGGGCACATTGCCACGGGCCGGCGTCGAATGGACGACGCCGGCCCGGCGATTCGTGTCGAAGTGCCCCCGTTCTGCACCCGCAGTCTCCCCGGCGGCTTGCTGGCCAGGCGGAGCCGGGCCGGGGCCTACGTGCCGAGGAACCCCAGCAGCACCTCGTTGACCTCGGCGGCGTGCGTCCACAACATGCCGTGCGGGGCGCCGTCGATCTCCACGTACTCGGCACTGGGCAGGGCCTTGGCGAAGCGGCGGCCTGTGGCGTCGATCGGGAGGATGTTGTCCGCCGTGCCGTGGACGATCAGCGCGGGGACGTCGATCTTGGGGATGTCGGCGCGGAAGTCGGTCAGCCAGGTGGGCTGCGCGGCCACGGACGCCGTCGGGCCGCCCGAGGTCGCGAGGTTCCAGCCGGCCCGCATCACTTCCTCGCTGAGCCGCGGGGTGCCCAGGAAGGTGTCGCTGTTGTAGAAGTTCTTGAAGAACTCGGTGAAGAAGGCGTAGCGGTCTGCGGTCACAGCCTCCAGCAGGCCGTCGAAAACCGACTGCGGGACGCCCCCGGGGTTGTCCTCCGCCTGCAGCAGGTACGGCTCCAGCGAGCCGAGGAACACGGCCTTCGCCACCCGGGCCGAACCGTACGTGCCGAGGTAGCGGCCCACTTCGCCGGTCCCCATCGAGAAGCCCACCAGCACCGCGTCTGTCAGGTCCAGGGATGTCAGTAGGGCGTTGAGGTCTGCGGCGAAGGTGTCGTAGTCGTAGCCGTCGGTGGGCTGGCTGGACTTGCCGAAGCCGCGGCGGTCGTAGGTGATGACGCGGTAGCCGGCGCCGAGAAGGGCTGTGGTCTGCTTCTCCCAGGAGGAGCCGTCCAGCGGGTAGCCGTGGATCAGGACCACCGGCTGCCCGGCCCCGTGGTCTTCGTAGTAGAGCTCGACGTCGGTGCTGTTCTCTGTTCCAACCTTGATGTAAGCCATGTCAGCGGTCCTCTCGGTGCGTTTCGGTCCGGTGTGAAGCCAATGCGTGCGGGTGCCCGGCGCTGGCTACCACTGTAGGGAACCAACGCCCCCGCGGAACAGGGTGTTCCCGGTCAGGATTTCAATTTCAGATACCCCTAGGGGTATATTGGAGCGATAGACCTACCAAAGGAGATCCAGATGTGCCGACAGGTTGAATGCAAGAAGTGCGCAAAAACCACATGGGCCGGCTGTGGCCAGCACGTTGACCAGGTCATGCGGGGCGTCAAGAGTGCGGACCGGTGCAAGGGCCACGAAGGCGAAGCCAGCACCAAGACGGGCTTCTTTGCCAGGCTCTTCGGCCGCTGACCCCGGGCTCCCGGGCTCCCGGGCTCCCCGGCTGACAGGCAGGGCCCCGGTGCAGACATGCAGGCAGTTTCAAGGGGGACGTGCCAGTTGAACAGCGTTACTCGAACAGCGCTCCGGTGACCGCGCCCGTCAGCTTATGGATGGCGTCCAGCCTCGCCTGGCTTTCGCCGTCCTGCCCGCCCCAGGTATAGATCGCCAGCACGTAGGAGCGCTCGCCGGAACTCAGGATCGCGGCGTCATGGACGTAGCCGTCCACCACTCCGTACTTGTGCTGCACGGTGATGTCCGGGCCCACGGCGGCCGGGATGAGCCGGTCATTGTTGGTCTGCTGCATGTAGCCCAGCAGTTCCTCCGTGTGTTCAGTGGTGAGCAGTTTTCCGGTGGAAAGCTGCTTCAGGAGCGACGTCATCTCGGCCGGCGTCAGCAGGTTCTCCTCCGGGTCATAGCTGATGCCGATGGACGCGGCATACTCGATGAGCCTCGGGTAGCCGATATCCTGCATCAGCAGCAGCCAGGAATCGTCACTGCTGTTGTTGACCATGGCCTTGACCTGGAACGCGGCGTCGAAGCTGCCCAGCGGCACATCCAGGGATTTCTCGCCGGTTTCCACCAGATGGTAATAGGCGGCGGCGGTGATGATCTTGGCGGTGCTGGCTGCAGCGTACTCGGACACGTCGCCGTATGACTTCGGGTCCCCGCCGCGGGTGTCCACAAGTACGACGCCGATCCGGTAGCCCGCGTTTTCGGCGAGGATCCGCTTGATCTCCGCATCAAGATCGACGGCGGCCCGCGGAGCCTTCGGTGCCGGACCGGCCGGGTCCGCCTGCGCCTGGCTGGCCAGCGAGGCGTAGAAATCGGTCCGCGGGGTGCCGGTGCGGGCGACGGCCAGGCTGACGGTGGCCAGCAGGACGACGAACAGGGCTGTCCACACGAGGAGCATGTTCCGGCGGGCGGCGGCCGAGGCGGCGGCCGGACGCCGCGGTCCCGGTGAGTTCATAGTGCAGGGCCTTCCGGATCAAGCGGGGAGCGGGGTTTCCTGCAATTTATGCCTCCGGCGCGGCGAAGTCCACGAACCGCGCGGGACTCCCGGCGATGTGGTCAAACTCCCACGCGGCACCCAGCCGGCGGCCATAGACTGTCCCTCGCTTCTACCGCCGCCGTGCCCTGCCCAGCTGCTCGGCTCAGGTGCTCGGCTCAGGTGTTCTGCAGGGCGGGGGCCCCGGAACCCAGGGACCGGACGGCACCGGTTCCCCAGGGTGGGCGGAAGGTGTACATGCAGGCGAGGCGGAGCCGCGTGCCGGCCACATGGGCAGCGAACCGCTCCGGGCTGACCTGCAGCGCCTTCGCGGTGGCCAGAATCTGGCCGTGGGCCATCCTGTAGCGCGGCGCGGTGAGGAGATGCTGGCGGCGGCGCAGTTCCAGATGGACATCGAGGTTCGCGAGGTCCATGGCGGCCTCCGCCTGGCAGCTTTCGTCGAAGTCCAGCAGCCCCGGTGTGCCCGTGCCGGCGGTACCCAGCAGTTGTTTGTCATGCAGGTCCCCGTGGGCCCATCCCTGCGGGTCGGGGCGGGAGGAGAGCAGTCTGCCGAGTGCCTCCGCGAGCTGCGCCTGCAGCCCGGACCGCGCCGCGCCGGCGTCGGCGATGCCCTCACTGTGGGCCAGCCAGAGGCCGGCCCAGCGGCGGAGTTCGACCGCCTGAACCTCAGGTGGGTGCAGGGGCAGGCTGTCCAGCACACCGCGGAAGGCCGCGCTTCGGGATGCCTGCACGGCCGCGGCCCAGGCCCGCGCCCAGCCATGCCAGATGACGGCAAAATCGGCGTCGCTGAGGGTGATGCGGTCCTGTCCGAGTTCGTAGAACGAGCGGCCGGCAAGGCTGCTGAAGGCGACCACATCGGGGCTGGCCCGGAGCAGTTGCGGGGTGTCGAAGAATCCTCCGGCCAGGGCGGTGGCGCCCGTGTGGCGTTCCGCGACGTGGGTTGCCCGGCGCTTCCGGAGCACCTTAATGTACTGTCCGCCGGCCTGGACTACCGCGCGCTGGTGGGCGCGGTGCACAATCACGTTGCCTTTGGACGCCTCCTCGGCCAGCGAGGGAAGCCTGGGATCAGCCAGCGGTACTTCCTCAAACACGCCGTGCCGCAAGTGGCCGGCGCGGACGCCCTGCACGTCATTCCCCGCGGCCGCGTGGACTTCCAGGATGTACTCGCCGGCGGCCTTGTCCGGCCACGACCGCCGGACCTGCCAGGTTGCTCCGGCCGCGTCCGTAATCGCTGACGGGATGTCCGGATGCCAGTTCACGTGATCAGCTCCGCGGCGCGGTCGATATGCCGGGCCATATCGGCGGCCCACTCCGGGGTCCGGTCCCGGAAGGGGTCCATGCAGCTGCAGAACATCCGGAACGCCGCCCAGGTGTCCAGCGCGGCCGGCGAGAACCGCCCCCCGGCGTGAATGTAGCCCTCCATCAGGCCTTCCGTGTGCCGGCCGCGCGTGATGCCCGCGGGCCTGCGCCATTCACTCATTTCCTCGACGGCGGCGAAGGAGCCCAGATCCTCCTCGCGGATCCCGTAGTGTGCGCGGTCGAAGTCGATCAGGCGGACTTCGTCACCGGAAACCAGCACCTGGTCGGCGGAAAAATCCCCGTGGACCAAGGCCCCGGTCCGGTGTCCAGGCCTGTCCTCTAGCTGCCGGCGGATCCTTGCGGCCACCCTGGCTGCCGGCGCGTCGAGGGCGGGTAGGAGGGCCTTGACCATGGTGTGGGTGGACTTCAACTGGTTCAGGGGGCCCTCGAACCGGGGGGCCGGGCCGGAGTCGGCCTGGACCGGGATGCCGTGGAGCCTGGCCAGAGCCTCGCCAGCCCGCTGCGCAGCGTCATGATCGCCGCTCGCGAGCAGGTCCCCGTCGCCCCACGCCGGGCTGGCGCTGATCCCGTGCCGCGAGAACGCTGAGCCGCCAAGCCGGGGGAGCACCGGAACCCCATGCAACTGCAGCCGTTGGTGGAAGAGCAACTCCAGCTCTTCGTGGACGGGCTGCGTGGCGACCTTGATCACGATCGGCCCCCGCGGAGTTGGCTCCATCAGGACCAGCCGACGCTCCGGTTTGTAGCGCAGCACCCGGGCGGTGTTGCCGAGGACCCCCGGCCCGCGTGACGGCACGGCGCCCAGCTGTTCCAGGCCGCTCCTGCCGAGCCAGCGCAGGTTCTTGCGCAGGGCCCAGTCATCCTCGAAACCGCCGACGGCGACGATCGCCTCCGGATTGCCTAGGTCCGGGCGGAAGAGCCGCATGCCGCCGCCATGGGTGGCCGATTCGTGGGCACGGCCGTAGAGCTTGACGTTGCCGTCCGGGGTTCGGGTGAGGGCCCAGCCGAAGTCCTCGTGGCCGTTGCGGGTGCGGACGAACGCCACCAGCGCGGAGGTGCGCGGCTTGTACCGCACCCGGGTGATGCGGAGCTGTTCGCCGGCCAGTTCGGACAGCCGGTCGTCGTCGAGCACGGTGGCCAGGCAGGGAAGGGCGTCGTCGCGGGCCGCGAGCGCCAGATCGGCGTCATTCGGCCGGGTCTGCAGCGTGGTCACGTCGGCACCTCCAGTTCCCGAACCGTCAGGTCCTCATGGGCGGGCGGGCCGGGCGGTCCGCCCATCCACCGGCAGAAGTGGCTATCCGGGTCCTGCAGCAGCTCCAGCGGACGCCCCTCTTCGATGATGCGGCCATCCTCAAGCCAGATGATCCGGTCACACGCGCGGGCGGCGAAGGCGTCATGGGTAATCGTGATCGACGTCCTGCCGCGGGTCAGCACCTCCAGGGCGTCCAGGATCGAATCGCGGGACGCGGGGTCCAGCCCGGCTGTCGCCTCGTCGAGGATAACGATCGGCGCCTGCCGGAGGATGGCGCGGGCAATGGCGAGCCGCTGCCGCTGGCCGCCGGAGAGGTCCTTGGCGGCCTCTCCCAGTACGGTGTCGTAGCCGTTGGGGAGGGCACGGATGAAGTCGTCGGCCTGGGCCAGTGCCGCCGCGGTTTCGATCTCCCCGTCGGTGGCGTCGAGGCGGCCGAACCTGATGTTTTCCCGGACGGTGGTGCCGAACAGCACGGAGTCCTGGAGCAGGATGGAGACGTGGGAGCGCACGGATGCGATCTGGAGCTCCCGCAGGTCCTCGCCGCCCACCCGGACGGTGCCTGAGCTCGGGTCGATCATGCGCAGCACGAGGCTGGCCAGCGTGGATTTCCCTGCCCCGGAGGGCCCCAGGATGGCCAGGTGCTCGCCGGAAGGAATGCGCAGGTTGATCCCGTGCAGCACGGCGGTTCCTTCGCCGTGGCCGGCGACGACGTCCTCGAAGTCGATGTCCGGGTTCCGGGTGGCCAGGGGGCGTGCACCGGGGGCCTCGGGCAGGTCGGTCTGTGCCTCGAGCAGGTCCGCCACGCGTTCCCCGGACGCCGTGGCCCGGGCGATCCTGCCGGTCTGCTTGGCAAGGTCCTTCAGCGGTTTCATTCCGGTCTTCAAATACATCAGGAAGACGACGAGGTCCCCGGGGGTGATGGCGTTCTGCATCACCCGCCAGCCGCCCCCGGCCAGCACGACGGCGGTGGCGACGCCGATCAGCACGTCGGTGCGGCGCTCCAGGCTTGCGGCCAGCCGCAGCGCGACGACGCCTGTGCCCAGGGCGGCTTTGTTGCTGTTGCCGAAACTGGAGCTGATGGTGTCTTCGAGCCCGTAGGCCTGGACTTCCCGCATGGCGCTGAGGGTCTGTCCCGCGGTGGTGGCCAGGGCCCCTTCACCCTTGCGGGATCTGCCGGCCGCCGCGGTAATCGGCCCGGAACTCCGGCGCGAAAGGAGGGCGAAGATCCCGGCCGCCACAAACACCACCAGCGCAAGGAGCGGGTCCAGCCACAGCATGACGATGGTCATGGCCACGAGGGTGACCATGTTGCCCAGCAGCGGCAGGCCGGCGGTGACGGCGACTTCCTGCAGCCGGCCGACGTCGCTGACCAGGCGCTGCACCGTGTCCCCGGAGGACGCCCGGGTGTGGTGTCGCATCGACAGGCCCTGCACATGGCGGAAGGTGCGGGCCCGCAGGTCCGCGGCGACCCGGGATCCCACCAGGGCGAAGGACACCGCGGACCAGTAGTTGGCGATGGCGCGGACGGCGCTGATGACCACGATCGCCCCGCCGCAGAGCAGCATCGTCTCGACGCTGGCATCCATGGTGGGGCGGCCCGGCTTCGCAATCGCGGCTCCCAGCGAGCGCGACACCGCGTCGATGACCAGCTTCACGGGCCACGGCTCCAGCAGGCGGAGCAGCACATCCGCCGCGAGTGCGAGGAACCCGCCGGCCATCAGGAACCGATGCTCGCGAAGATGCGGGCGGACACAGCGCAGGGTGCGGCGGAGCCCAGACTCCGGCTTGACGGGGCGGCGCTTCCGCCGCCACGGCCGCCCGGGCTTGGGGGACGCGTGCCGGGAGCCGGTGGTCCTGGACGAAGAGCTCATTGCACGGACACCCTCCGGGCGGGCGGCATGGCCGCAGTGATGCGGGACAGCACGGCAGTCCAGCTGAAGCGCTCCACCGCCGTCGCCCGGGCCTGCCGCCCGAGCCGTTCCCGCAGGTCCGGGTCATCGGCAAGGCGGGTGAGGGCGTCGGCAAGGTACGCCGGTTTGCCCGGCGGCACCAGGATCCCGCTGCGGCCATCCGCCAGGATGGAGGGAATCTGGCCCACGGCGCTCGCGATGATGGGCATCGCGGCCGCCATGTACTCATACACCTTCAACGGCGAGAAATAGTCGTCGCGGCCGGGCTGTTCCGGGGGATAAGGGGCCGCCGCCGCGTCGCACTCGTTCAGGAGGGCCGGAACGGCAGCGGGCGGCACCGCGCCGGTGAAGTCCGTGTCGACGCCCAGCGTGGCGGCAAAGCGTTCGAGGTCCTCCCGGCCTGGCCCGTCCCCGATGACCCGCACCTGCCAGCGGCGGTCCGGCGCGGCGGCCTGCTCGTTGGCCAGCGCCACGGCGTGGATCAGGCCAGGGACTCCGTGCCAGGGCTTGAGCGTTCCCACGAAGGCTACGGTGAGGTAGCCGGGATGCCTTCGGCCCGGGTGGCGCGGCGTGATGCGGTCGACGTTGACGCCGTTCGGTGCCAGCAGGGCCTTGGCGGTCGGAACCCGGTCCCGCACCCAGCGGACCACGGGCTCGGAAACGCAGGCCACCACATCGGCGGTTCCGGCGTTGCGGCGCAGCACGGTCTCGGCCTTCTTCACGTCCAGCAGTTCGCGGTACCGCTGTTGTTCCTCGATCAGCGGGGCGTTGACCTCAAGCACGGAGGGAACATCGAGGACCGGTGCGACCACCGAGAGGGCGGGGCTGAAAAGCGAGTAGCGCTCGTAGACCAGGTTGCAGCCGCGGTGAAGGACTTCGTCCACGAGGGCCAGGGCCGCCTCCTGCACGGCCTGTTCGCGGGCCGGGCCGGAGGCGTCGGCGGGCCGGAATTCGACGACGTCGAGATCGGCCAGGTCGGCGGGGCGGTCCGTTCCCTTGCGGACGCAGTAGACGGTGACCGCGGCGCCGGTCCCGCGCCAGGCCCGGACGATTTCCTGAACATGCACCGAGGAGCCCTTGGTCCCGAAAATAGGCACCCCGGGATCTGCGCAAAGATAGGCCACGCGCATCACGCCACCTGCAGTTCCGAGCGGGAGAGGGAGCGCAGGATTTCCGCCTGGCGGCGGGCGTCGTAGTCTTCCTCGATCAGGGCGCGGGCATTGCGGGCCAGGGCCACCCTGTTGGTGCCGGGGGCGCTGATCCGCTGGACGGCCCGGGTGAGCGCGTGCGGACTTCCCGGCCTTGCCAGGAGCCCGGTGGATCCGGTGCGGACCACTTCCGGAATCCCGGTCACGGCCGTGCTGATGCAGGGGACCCCGGTGGCCATGGCCTCGAGCAGCACGGTGGGCATGCCGTCGGCGTTTCCGTCGGCGCCCACCACGCACGGGGCGATGAAGATGTCGGCGGAATTGAGCAGCTCATGGATCTGGTCCTGGGTCTGCGGTCCGATCAGCCGGACATGCTCCTCCAGCCCGAGCCGTTCGATGCCGGCCGCCAGCTCTTCGGCCAGGACCCCGGCGCCGGCGATGCGCAGTTCAAGCTTGAGTCCCTGCGCCAGCAGTTCGGCGGCGGCCGGCAGCAAGTACTGGAACCCCTTTTTTTCCACCAGCCGGCCGACGGCGGCGATCCGCACCGTGGCGCCGAGCGGCCGCGGGTCGCGGTAGGGGAAACGTTCCAGTTCCAGGCCGTTTCGGACCAGATGGAGGCGGGAGGTGGACGTGGGGAAGCTGCGCCGCAGGTAGCGCAGGTTGTACTGGCTGATGGTGATGGCGTGGTGCGCCTGTTCGAGTTTGAGCCGGAGGTCATCGCTGCGGACCGAGCCGGCAAAGATGTCGACGGCATGGGCGGTGAAGGAGTACGGAATGCCGGTGATGGCCGAGGCCAGCCGGGCGACGCTGGTCGCGGCGGAGGCGAAGTGGACGTGCATGTGCCGGATGTTCCGGTGCTGCAGGGCGGCGGCGAGGTTGATGGCCTGGACCGCGTCGTCCGGTTCGGCGCCGGCCAGGGCCGCGAAGTTGAGGGCCAGGGCGGCCGTGAGCCCGGCGGCCTCGGCGGCCCGGAAGCATTCCCAGACCTCAATTGTTTTGGGCGCCCGCTCGATGTAGGTCACCGGCGCCTGGACCCGGGCGAGTTCGGGGTGGAACCGGGGGTCGTTGGGCGGGCGGAGGGAGAAGATTTCGATCCGGTCGCCGGCTGCTTCGCGGGCCAGGATCTCGGAAACGATGAACGTTTCCGAGAAGCGCGGATACATCTTGAGGACGTAGGCAATCCCCGGTTCAGACGGCAACACGGGCGGCACCGTCCTTCGCGGCGGCGGCCTCGACGCCGGCCGCCTGGAAGACAGGCCGCAGCAGTTCGGCGGCCAGTTGGGGAACGCGGATCAGCCCGTCCAGGACCGCCCGGCGCCTGTCCACCGTGGTGCCGAGCCGTGCGGCCAGCCAGCCGGAGAGGAACTCCGGGGTCAGCGTGGCGATGTCGTGCTGGTCCAGGTAGCCGGCCCTGGCCAGGCCCCTGGCCCGGATGCGCTGCTCGGCGCGGGACTGGTTCCGGGGCACGATCAGGGCAGGGACGTTGGTGCTCATGATTTCACAGACCGTGTTGTAGCCGCCCATCGCGATGACGGCGGACGCGTGGCGGATGTGGAAAACAATGTCATCGACGGCGGAGACCACCGTGACGCCGGGCCCGGCATGCTGCAGGAGATCGCTGAGCTGCTCGGACGGCATCTGCGGGCCGGCCACAACGAGGTGCTCCAGCCCGGCGGGCACGGGGGCGGCAACAGCAACGCGTGCCAGGGCATACCCGTCCGAGCCGCCGCCCACCGTGGTCATAAAATACGGGCCCGGCATGCAGTTCGTCCCGGAAACGGCGGGCCGGCCGGCCGCGAGATAGCCGGTGTAGCTGATGAGCTTCCGTAGGGAGAACGGGATCTCACCGGACGCTACCGGGTCATGCACGGCGGGGTCGCCGTAGACCCAGATCGCGTCGAACAGGTCCTGGACCACCCGGGGTCCGCCGCAGCGGGCCCATTCGGTGAAGGCAGTATCGGGCGAGTCCAGGACTTCACGGAGCCCCAGCACCACCCGCACCGGGCCGGCGGAGCGGGCATGCCGGAGGGCGGCTTCCAGCTCACGGTGTACCCCGGTGGCATGGCGGTCCACGATCATCAGATCGGGGCGGAACCCGGACAGCACGCCTTGCAGCAGTCTGGCGCGCAGGGCCACCAGCTCGGCCATGGGCAGGGAAAGATTGCGGGGCTGGTAGCCTTCGGGGCTTTTCCCGATGCCGGGTAGGAGCACCCAGTCCCAGCCCTCCGGGGCCGCAAAGGCGGGGGCGTGCGAGGTGCCGGTAATGAGGATGCCAGTGACCTGGCGCCCGGTGAGCCCGGGGAGCTGATTGCTGAGTGCGTGGGCAAGGGCCAGGTTTCGGCGCACGTGCCCCAGACCCACTGAATCATGTGAGTAAAGCACTATTCTCATAGGCTCCACAGCAATCCTCCCCCGGCTCCGCGCTTTGGTCTTTGGACCCAGAGTGCGCCGGAAGAGTGAGGAATTTATGAGGCGGGCATGAAGGAATTCTCATGAAGGAATTCTCATAAAGGGGGATGCGACGTCGGCCTTCGGGTCAGAGCCGGGCGCCGGCATGCTGAAGCGGGAGCCGGATGATGAAAGACGCCCCCTGGCCATAGTCGGACTCGACGCTGGCCGCGCCCCCGTGCGCTTCGGCGATGGCCGAAACGATCGCCAGGCCGAGTCCCGAGCCCTCCTGCCCGCGGCCGGGGTGGGCCCGGCCGAAGCGCTCGAAGATCCGTTGCTGGTCCTCCGCCGCGATACCGGGGCCGGTGTCCCGGACCCACAGCAGCAGGGTGTCCGAATCCGGCAACCGGGAGCCGTCCATCGCCGTCGAACTTTCGATCCTGCAACCCAGCGCGATCGTGGCGGAGGGCTCGGTGTACTTGACGGCGTTGGCGGCCAACTGGGCCAGGGCCTGGGTGAGCCGCTGTGGATCGGCGTCCACGGTGAAATCGGCGGTTTCATCGATGACCCAGTACCGGTCCGCGAGGACATGGACCTTTTCCATCACCTGGCGGAGGAAATCGGGCATCCGGATGGGTTCCTTGCGGAGGAAATCCGGGTGGCCGGCGTTGGCCAGCAGCAGCAGGTCATCGACGAGGCGCTGCATCCGGTCCACTTCCTCGAGGAGCATGTCCCTGGTGGCCGAAACATCCTCGGGGTCATCGACGGATACGAGCTCCAGGTGTCCGCGGAGAATGGTCAGGGGCGTGCGCAGTTCATGGCCGGCGTCATCCAGGAAGCGTTGCTGTTGCTGGGCGCCCTCATCGAGTCTTTCCAGCATGGTGTTGAACGTTTTGGCCAGCAGCGTCACGTCGTCTGTGCCGTCGCGCACTTCCACGCGCTGGGTGAGGTCTTCATGGCTGACCACCTGCGTGGCTTCGCGCAGGCGTCGAAGAGGGTACAGCAGACGGCCGGCCACCACGCTTCCGAGCACCGCGGCGGCGAGCAGCGTTCCTGCTGCCACGAGTGCATAGGTGTTGATCGAGGACACGAGGTGATCCCGCAGGTCACTGGTGTCCCGGCCGACCAGCAGGTACGTCGCGACCCTTTCGGAGGGTCCCTTCACCGGCATAACGACCGTCCTGAAGGGGCGCCCGTTGGCCGTCAGGTCGCCGAAGACGGCGCCGGAACTACTCCGCAGCCCGATGGCCCCGGGGTACATGGCTTTGTCGAGGAGGTTCTGCTCGGGGCTTCCATCCACGGTCCAATCGATCCTGCCGTCGATGATGCCTGCCATCACTTCGTTGCTGCGGGGTTCGATGTCCTCGGCGGCCTTGTGGAGTCCCTTGTCGAAGGCTTCCTCGTCCATCCTGCTGGTGATCGGCACGAGCTTGACCACTGCATTGGCCTTGTCCAGGAGGGCCTGGTCCACTCGGGCGTCGGATTCCTGGAACTGGACCGCGAAGGTGATCAGTCCGGCCGTGACGAGCCCGGCCAACATCATGACCAGCATGGCGGCCACCACACGGAAGCGCACCGAATGGACCCTGGCGCTCCAGCCGGACCGGTCCGCCTCGCCGCTGGAGGCAGCGGGGGCCGACGACTGGACCTGGCCGACTTCGCGGATGGGACTAACGGTGGAAGTCACGGTGTCACCTTCCTAGCTCAGGCGGTATCCGGCGCCGCGAGCTGTCACGATGTGGTCCGCGCCGATCTTCTGGCGCAACTGACGGACATACACGTCCACGACGTTGGAGGTGCCGTCGAAGTCGTAGCCCCACACGTGGCTGAGGAGTTGCTGCCGGCTCAGGACCTGGCCCGGATGGTGCAGGAACATTTCCGCCAGGGAGAACTCGCGGGCCGAGAGATCCACGGTTTTCTCGCCCACCCTGAGGGTGCGGGTGTGCAGGTTCAGTTCCAGGCTGCCGTACCGGACGATGCTGCCCTGGGGCGGATCGCCGTTTTCTCCGGGGCGCAGCCGGAGCCGGATGCGGGCCACGAGTTCCTCGAAGCGGAACGGCTTGACCATGTAATCGTCCGCGCCGCCCTCCAGCGCGGCCACCGTGTCCGCGGCCGACCCGCGGGCCGTGAGGAAGATGACCGGAATGTTCACGTGGCCCTGGCGCAACACTGACAGGACGGTGAAGCCGTCCAGCCGGGGGAGCCCGACGTCGAGCAGCAGCAGATCGAACTCGCCGCTGGACGCGTAGTCCACGGCGGTGACTCCGTCCGCAACGACGGTGGGGGCATAGCCAGCCGCGCGCAGGCCCTTTTCGATGAACCGGGAGATGCGTTCTTCGTCTTCGGCAATGAGAATGCGGATCACGGGAGCCCTCAGGGGATGTCCTGCTTGGGGCCGGTTCTGCGGCGTCTCCTGCATGGTTGCCGGGAGGAAACCCGAGGCCCCAGCAACCTCGATCCGCCCGGGATGCGGGCGGTGTGCGGCCCCGCCGTGGGGGCCTGCGGTGGTGCGGTCAGATCCCGCCGGGCTTCAGGGCGGTCTGATTTGCGGTGCAGGCCTGGCGGTCTCCTCTCCCGCGGGGCCAACTCCGTTTCTTGTTCGACTGGACATATAGTGCTCCTGCAATGGCGGCCCTACCGTGCTTTCTTGCGGGGGCTGCGTTCCGGCGTCGTAGGCACGTGGCGATGGACCCGGTCAACTCCCATCCTGCCCCTGCTTTGACGGCGGCGCCACCCTTAATTGCAAGGTTTCCGGGATTAACTTTCTGGGAACTTTCGACGCCGGCCGGCCGCCCGGTCCGGCCGGGGTCCGGCCGCCGGAACAACCTCCAGCATCCGGACGTAAACTGACCTCCGAATCACCAAGCGGGAACAGACCGTGAAGTGGAGTACGTATGCTCTGGAAACTGCTCGTCGAATACCTGCGGCCGCACCGGCGGCTGCTGCTCGCCGTCGTCGTCCTGCAGCTGGCGCAGTCCATCGCCTCGCTGTACCTGCCCACCCTGAACGCGGACATCATCGATGAAGGCGTCGCGAAGGGGGACACGGACTACATCCTGGGTACGGGCGGCGTGATGCTGTTGGTCACCCTGCTGCAGATTGCCTGTGCCATCGCCGCGGTGTACTTCGGGGCGAAGGCGGCGATGGCCGTGGGCCGGGACCTGCGCGGGGCGGTCTTCAGCCGGGTTGCGGCATTCTCTGAGCAGGAAGTCACCCGTTTCGGCGCCCCGAGCCTCATCACCCGCTCCACCAACGATGTCCAGCAGGTCCAGCAGCTGGTGCTGATGTCCGCCACGATGATGGTCGCTGCCCCCATGCTCAGCATCGGCGGGGTGATCATGGCCATCCGGCAGGACGTGCAGCTTTCCTGGCTCATCGCCGTCAGCGTGCCCGTGCTGCTGATCGCCGTCGGGCTGATCATCATCCGGATGGTCCCGCTGTTCCGGCTCATGCAGACCCGGATCGACACCGTCAACCGGGTGCTCCGCGAACAGCTCACCGGCATCCGCGTGGTCCGAGCCTTCGTCCGCGAGGACATCGAGACCGCCCGCTTCGGGAAGGCCAACGCGGACGTCACGGACACGGCCCTGCGCGCCGGGCGGCTGATGGCGCTCGCCTTCCCCATCGTGATGCTGGTGCTCAACGTCTCCAGCGTGGCCGTGATCTGGTTCGGCTCGTTCCGGATCCAGGACGGCTCCATGCAGGTGGGCACCCTGATCGCGTTCCTGAGCTACCTCATGCAGATCCTGATGTCCGTCATGATGGCCACGTTCATGGCGATCATGATCCCGCGGGCGGCGGTCTCCGCGGACCGGATCGGCGAGGTGCTGGGCACCGAATCCAGCGTCCGGCCGCCGGAGTACCCGGTCGGTTTTTCCGGCCGCACCGGTCGCGGCGAGCTTCAGATGCGCGACGTCGGGTTCGCCTACCCGGGTGCCGAGGCCCCGGTCCTCGCCGGGATCAGCTTCACCGCCCGCGCTGGGGAGACGACGGCGATCATCGGCGCCACCGGCTCCGGCAAGACCACCCTGGTGAACCTGATGCCTCGGCTCTTCGACGCCACGTCCGGGTCGGTGCTGATCGACGGCGTGGACGTCCGTGAATTGCATCCGGACCTGCTCTGGGGGCATATCGGCCTGGTCCCGCAGCGGCCGTACCTGTTCTCCGGTACGGTGCGCAGCAACCTGCTCTACGGCAAACCCGACGCCACGGAGGAGGAATGCTGGCGGGCGCTGTCCATTGCGCAGGCGGAGGACTTCGTCCGGGAGATGGAGGGCGGGCTGGACGCGCCCGTCTCGCAGGGCGGCACCAACGTCTCCGGCGGGCAGCGGCAGCGGATCGCGATTGCGCGGGCGCTGGTGAAACGGCCCGAGCTCTATATCTTCGATGATTCATTTTCCTCGCTGGACACCGCCACGGACGCCCGGCTGCGGCAGGCGCTCAAGCAGCACACCGCCGGGGCCACCCTGGTGATCATCGCCCAGCGCGTGTCCAGCATTGTGGATGCGGACCGGATCCTGGTGGTCGACGGCGGCCGGGTCGTCGCGCACGGCACGCACGATCAGCTGCTGGAGACCTCCGAGACGTACCGGGAGATAGTGAACTCCCAGCTCGCGGCGGAGGAGGCGGCATGAGCAAGGTCGAGTCTCAGACGCCGCCGGCGGGAGCTTCGGGCGGCGGTGCCGGTGCCGGCGCCGCCAAGGAGGCCCCGCTGCGGATTCCCCGTCCGGCCGGCGGCCCGGGCCGCGGTGGCCCGTTCGCAGGAATGAACATCCCCGCGGAGAAGGCCATGAACTTCGGCCCGTCCGCGAAGCGGCTGCTGGGCCAGCTGCGGCCGGAGCGGCTGTGGCTGGTGCTGGTCCTGATGCTCGCGGTGGTGAGTGTGACGTTCTCGGTGATCGGGCCGCGGCTGCTGGGCGAGGGCACCAACCTGATCTTCGCCGGCGTCGTGTCCAAAGACCTGCCGGCGGGGATGAGCCAGGAGCAGCTGATCGCGCAGCTGCGCGCGGAGGGGCAGGACCAGCAGGCGGACATGCTCAGTGCCATGACGCTGACGCCGGGGGCGGGGATCGACTTCGCGGCGCTGGCCAACGTGCTGCTGTGGGCGCTGGCGCTGTACGTGCTGGCCTCGGGATTCATGTGGATGCAGGCCTATATCCTCAACGGCGTGGTGCAGCGGACGGTGTTCCGGCTGCGCGAGCGGATCGAGGCGAAGATCAACCGGCTGCCGCTGCGCTACTTCGACTCGATCCAGCGCGGCGAGCTGCTGAGCCGGGTCACGAACGACGTGGACAACATCTCGCAGAGCCTGCAGCAGTCCATCAGCCAGGCGGTCACGTCGCTGCTGACGGTGCTGGGCGTGCTGGTGATGATGTTCATCCTCTCGCCCACCCTCGCGCTGATCGCGCTGGTCACCGTGCCGCTGACGCTCGTGACGACGGCGCTGATCGCCAAGCGCTCGCAGAAGCTGTTCGTGGCCCAGTGGAAGCACACCGGGGAGCTGAACGGGCAGATCGAGGAGACGTACACGGGGCACGCGCTGGTGAAGGTGTTCGGCCGGCAGCGGGAGGTGGAGGAGCGGTTCCGGCAGAAGAACGCGGAGCTGTATGAGGCCAGCTTCGGCGCGCAGTTCGTGTCCGGGCTGATCATGCCGGCCATGACGTTCATCGGGAACCTGGTCTATGTGGGGATCGCCGTGGTGGGCGGGCTGCAGGTGGCGGCCGGGGCGATGCAGCTGGGCGATGTGCAGGCGTTCATCCAGTACTCGCGGCAGTTCACCCAGCCGCTGGCCCAGCTGGGTTCGATGGCGAACATGCTGCAGTCCGGCGTGGCGTCGGCCGAGCGGGTGTTCGAGCTGCTGGATGAGGACGAGCAGTCGGCGGACCCCGTGCCTGCGGTGGCGCCGAACGGCGGCAGGGGCCGGCTGGTGTTTGAGAACGTGTCCTTTGCCTACTCGCCGGACAAGCCGCTGATCACGGACCTGAGCCTGGTGGCCGAGCCGGGGCAGACCGTGGCGATCGTCGGCCCCACCGGGGCGGGCAAGACCACGCTGGTGAACCTGATGATGCGCTTCTACGAGCTCGACGCCGGGCGGATCACGCTCGACGGCGTGGACGTCACCGCGATGACCCGCGACGGGCTGCGCTCGCGGATGGGCATGGTGCTGCAGGACACCTGGCTGTTCGGCGGAACCATCCGGGACAACATCGCCTACGGCCGGCCCGGCGCTTCGGAGGACGAGATCCTCGAGGCCGCGCGGGCGACGTACGTGGACCGGTTCGTCCGGTCCCTGCCGGAGGGCTACGACACCGTGCTCGAGGACGAGGGTTCTAATGTCTCCGCGGGGGAGAAGCAGTTGCTGACGATCGCCCGGGCGTTCCTGGCCCGTCCGTCGGTGCTGATCCTGGACGAGGCGACTTCTTCGGTGGATACCCGGACCGAGGTGCTGGTGCAGAAGGCGATGAGCGCGCTGCGGTCGGACCGGACGTCGTTTGTGATTGCCCACCGGCTCTCCACCATCCGCGACGCCGACCTCATCCTGGTGATGGAAGCCGGCCAGATCGTGGAGCAGGGGACGCATACGTCCTTGTTGGCGGCCGGCGGGGCGTACGCTGCGCTTTATGCGGCGCAGTTCGCGGCTCCGGTGGCGGAGGTTTAGGACCCGCGACGTTGTTAGGCGGCCGGTTTAGACATCGCGCAGGTACAGTATTCCGTTCACGCCGGTCTGGTTGAGTACATCGGTGCAGAGCAGGTGAATATCCGCTTTGAGCTCTCCCAATGTTCCGGTTCGGAGGTAAGCGTCGATGGGTGTGAACCGACGGATGCGTTCGGGGTGCGAAACGTGGTGCCATCGGTCGTAAGACATGTACATCTCCAGCGGAAGACGGTCCGCAGTATCCGCTTCCCAAGTCATTCCGGCGCGGACTTCGTAACCGCGGTCGTGGCCCGTTTGTTCTGCTACTGCAGATAAGAAGCTGGCAAGCACGCCCATGGAGAATTCGACGGCCATGCTAGTCGTTCTGGGCTTCCATTCTTCAGTAGCGGCCCGGCCGGCCTCGGACGTGGCATCAAGAAACTGGCCATCGACGTCGAACACTAGCGCGATCGACCCGTCCTTATGAAATTCCAGCAGATGATTGCTTGCGCCGTCTGCAGCTCTGTCCAGCCAGCGCCATCTCCGCAGTCCGATCATTGGTGACAGAGAGAAGTCGCGGAAAATCGCGTGGTCGGAGCGCACGAAGTCGTCTACCCGGCGAAGAGCAGCATAGTAGGTATCCATTGCACCCGCGCTCTCCGTCGGGAAGCCGTCAGGACTTCCTCCACCGGCGGGCGGGATAGCGACTGCGACAACGCAAGCCCGCCGACTTTGCGCAACATGAGCCAGGGCTTCGTCATAGAAATTTGAAAGGTCAGCCCTCCGTCTTCTACGACCATCGAAGCGTTCAGAGTATGCCTGCTCGATTTGTCGCTCGTCCATCCACCGCGTGTCCGAACCGTGCCGGACCGGCGCAAGGAAAGAGTCTTGCTTCCAATAAATGTGCGGGACATCGGTGCTCGGTGCCACAACCATTGCAAGTACGCCAAGCCCGGGTCGATCAGGATCCAAGATTTTAACGGGTCGCACGTCCATTAGCGGGGGATGCACTTGATTGTAGGCCACCAGAGTCAGCGCACGAACGTCGTGTTCTTTGACTTCGAAATGTTCGATGCTTTTGGCGGTACCCCGTCCGCGTTCCTCAGCAACCCCATAGAGAACGACGCCTCCTCCGGAATTGGCCATGGCAGCGAAATCCTTAGCTACTTCTTCCCGCCAGGAGTCCCTTCCAATGGGCAGTTCCTTCTTGAAATCGAGGTCTGCTGCCTCATCGACCTGCTGTTCTACGAGCTGCTCCACCATCTGCCATGTCAAAGCGCCCGGCGCTGTGCCCAAGGTTCTGTGGATGGAAGTGCACATAGTGCCATCCTATTGCAGCTCCAACAAGGGCGTGTTCGAGATCGGGATTTCCAGCAACCCTGGAGACGTTTCTCACCGTGTCCCGGCGAGAACTTCCGGCAGTCACCGGTATTGTGCTTCTGTTAGTCGAGGAGCGGCCAGGCGTACTGCCGGCCAATGGGGGAGCGTGCAAATGATAAAGAAATTTGAGTCCATAAATTCATCCGGAATCTTTAGTGACTTCCGATGGTCTTCTTCGACACCAGAGTTTGCAAGAATCAATGTGCTCTTTGGAAGTAATGGGAGCGGTAAAACCTCTCTATCTTCCGCTTTCGAACGGGCGAAGCATGAGATTTCACGGCAGCACTTGATATCACTAGCCGTGGACGAAAACGGTGCTACGCGCTCAACCGAGGGTAAACCGGACGCCGTTTACGATCGTATCTACGTGTTCAACGAAGATTACGTCAAGAAGGCGCACAGATTCTCCGAGAGCAACCCGAGTGTGGCGGCGGTCCTTACCGTCGGCGAACGGTCGGTGGAAGCGGAAGCGGAGCTAGAGGTCTTGCGAGCCGAGCTTCCAGTGCTAGTTAATCAGCAAACTGCCCTCGAGAAAGGTCTTGCTACAGCTACCGCAGACCTTCAGAAGATTTACGAGCGTGTATCCAAAGCTGTCGTAGACGACTTGACAACGTTGGGCGGCCCTTATCAGTCGCGGAGCAAGTACTCCAAGGCTGTCGTTGAGAAAAAATACGAGGCCCTCAAGCTTCGCGGGGCCGCTTTGGTGGCCACCCAACTTCAGGCAGACAAGCAGCTGGTACTAGCCGATCGTGCTGACCCCATTCCACCCGCGCTCTACTCGGTCCAGGTAAGGGATGGGCTCGCTCGCGAGGCCTCAAGCCTTCTCGAACTCACTCCTACAACGATTGTCCTAGATTCCCTTGCCGCGCATCCGACGGCCGCCCAGTGGGTCCGCGAAGGCCGCGCACATCATCATGGTCTGGATCAATGTATCTTTTGCGGTTCTGAGCTGACTCGGGAGCGGAAAGCGGCTATCGATGCGCACTTCTCCGGAGCCGTCGCTGCGGCAGAATCTAATCTCCGGGACCTCATCGGTGAACTTCGAGGAATAGACAGCGCAGCCGGCCAGGCGCGAGTCAAAATTCCCTCAAAGTCCGCCTTCTACAAGGACCTCCGAGATGGCTTCACCGCTGTAACCCGTGCTTACGAGCAGGATCTCGATGGCCTGTCCAAATGGACGCAAGGCCTTGTAGAACGTCTTAGCCACAAGCTAAACAATGTCCTCACGGGAGTCGATGATACGGCTGTCGAACAGCGCGCTTCAATTTCGGGCGGCGCCTTGGAAGCCCTGATAAAGAAACATGATGAACGTGTTACCAAGCACGACGAGATGGTCGAGCAAGCCGCAAGTCGAATTGAGTACCATCACCTAAGTTCACAAGAGCTTGAGGTCCGCAACAGCAAAGAGACGGTTGTCCAGGCGACTAAGACACTTGAGATGGCCAGAACGGCGGTGCGTGATTCGCGCAATCGAGTCGCCGCCCTTGAGAACGTCGAAGGCGACCCTATGCCGTCCATCGATGTGCTCAACAACGAGGTCGCAAGGCTGCTTGGACGAGCCGATCTCATGTTTGAGGAACATGAGGGACGGTACAGCGTTGTTCGGAACGGCATGCCGGCCGTAGGACTCAGTGAAGGCGAGCGGACTGCCATCACCTTGATCCACTTTATGGAAGTTGTTGCCAGGCATGACACGGCAGGCGGGAAGCCGATTGTCATCATTGATGATCCAGTATCTAGCCTCGATAGCAACGTATTCATGGGGGTGTCGACCTACATCTGGACCGAGTGTGTCTCGAAAGAACACGTCGGCCAGCTGTTTCTGATGACACATAACTTTGAGCTTTTCAGGCAGTGGGATGTACAGATTGAGGCGCTCCACAAGGGCGCTGGAATGAAGAAGCTACACCCCGCCGAACTCTATGAAATCGTCTCGAAGCATATAGCCACTCGGGGTCGAACGAGTCGGCGCCCGAACCTCACATCGTGGCCTCCTTCCGAAGCCATGAGAAAGAAGGTTCGTTCGACTTATCATCACGCATTCCTGGCCGTGGTCGCGGCCAAGGACCGAATCGAAGACGACGATAGTCTTGAACATCGGCTGGATGCGCAGTTGCTTTTTCCGAATGTCATCCGGCGCATGCTGGAAACCTTCTTGGGCTTCAAACGCCCGGAAGGAGTAGGAGACTTCACTAAGATGATGCGTGACACCGCGGACCTATTGAAAGCGTCCGACTACGCTGGAGACGCCGATGCTCTCCGTCAGCAGCTCACGCGCTACGCACACGCCTACTCGCACAGCGAGACGCCCGACACAACAATGACGATCAATCCGGATGAAATAGCACCGGCGATTTCGGCCGTCTTCACATTTATGCATCAATTGGACCCGGGCCACTTTAATGGCCTCTGCTCAGTGATAGGCCGGTCCCCGGACGATCTCCTGAATGTGAAGAAAGCACACATTCAGGAGCCCGCGTAGTAACAGAATCCAATTCCATAGACGCGCTGTACACGCCCAGTCTTGCTTCTTCCCTGTCAAGTGCTTGGGGCGTAGATGTAGGGAGGCGGTTCGTTCCATTGCTCGGCTCAAACCGACACCAGGCCTATGGCGCGCCCAGCATCGTCGTGTGGCGCTCTGTGTCCACCTTCACGTCGCACTGCCTTACGGCAATTCCGCTTCTCCTGAGCAACGACCAGCACCGCTCTCGCCTAGTGCCGGAGCGCGCCTAGCCTTAGCACTAGGGGGCGGCAGGCGCTTACACGAGCGGCCATGGGTAACGCATGCCGGTGCGGTCAACCGGCAGGACCCGGGCGATCAGCAAGCGCTGGACGCGGTGCTGCAGGGCGGCGATCTCGTCCTCATCAAGGAGTTCGGCCACCTCGCGCGGTGCGGCCTCTGCGAGCGGGGCGATGTCCGCCAGCAGCGACTCGGGGATGGGGTCCCCGGCGAAGTCCCAGATCACGGTGCGCAGTTTGAACGCTGCCGAGAAGCACAGCCCGTGGTCGATGCCCCAGATCCGGCCGTCGTCGCCGCGGAGCACATGGCCGCTCTTACGGTCCGTGTTGTTGGCGACGTAGTCGAACAGGGCGATCCTGGCCAGCTCGCGGTGGGTCTCGGGGGCATCCTCGAACAGGGTGAAGTAATGCTCCTGGAAGTCGCACTCGACGAACCACTGCAGGGACCCGACGCCCAGGGGAGCCTCCTCGCGGATCACCGTCGCCGGCACGAGCCCCCAGCCCAGAGACTCGCTGAGCAGGTAGGCCGCGCGTTCTCGCTTGTACAGCCCGGGCTCGAAATCGGACAGCGGCCGTTCCCCGGCCTCCGGCTTGTAGACCGCGTACCCCTCGTCCTCGCCGCAGGTGACCTGGACGAGGAACGTCTGGTTGCTGCTGCGCGGGATGCGTCCGAGCAGCTCGATGCTGCCCTCGGTGAGCAGTGTCAGCTCCCGGCCGGACACCGGCTGCCCCATTTCACGATCCCCTCATTCCGCTGAGCGGTTCCGAGGTCGAATTCACGATCAGCACCGCGGGGTCCTGGCCCTCCACAAACGAGATGGCCGACACCGAGCCCGGGCTGATGACGATGCGCTGGAAGAAGTCCAGTGGCGTGCCCCGGGCGTGGGCGACGGCAGCCTTAATGGGATCGGCGGCGTGGGCAGCACACTGTGCTTCCATCGCTCCGACGATCCGCGCCTGCATCACCGGAAAGCTCTCGCCGCCCGGGAAGCGGAACTCGGACGGGCTGTGCTGCACGGTCTGCCATTCCGGCAGGGCCGCCAGGTCCGAGATCGCGGCGCCGGTCCAGACGCCGAAATCACACTCAAGCAGCCCGTCGTCGTGGTTCACTTCCAGCCCAGTGCGGACCGAAGTCGGCTCCGCCGTCTCAACGGCGCGCTCCAGCGGCGAGGCGTAGATGGCATCGATGGACAAACCCTCCAGCCGTTCCGAGATCCGCTCGGCCTGGGCGCGGCCCCGATCGGAAAGATGCAGTCCCGGGGCGCGCCCCGGCAGCACCGTGCCCGTCGTCGGAGTCTCCCCGTGGCGCACCAGAAGCAGGAGCGTGCCCTGCCGCTCAGGTGAGGTTGCGGGTGCCGGCGATTCCGTCGGCGTTGCTGCAGTCATCAGGATCCAGCGTATGACGCACCAGGGCCCAGTGAGCAGGAATCTCAAAGAATCCCTCGATTCCCCGCACAGCAGAGGTCTACGGTGGAGGGGTGAGTGATCGCCCCGATATCTTCACTGTTGGTGAACTGCGTGCCTCCGGCCACGTTCACAAGGACCTGCGCCGCGAAATCCGAGACAACCTGCTCGCCGCGCTCGCCGCCGGCCGCGACCCCTGGCCCGGGATGTTCGGCTTCAGCCGCACCGTCCTGCCCCAGCTCGAGCGGGCCCTGCTCGCCGGGCACGACGTCGTCCTGCTCGGCGAACGCGGGCAGGGCAAGACCCGGCTCCTGCGCACCCTGGCCGGGCTGCTGGACGAGTGGTCGCCGGTGATCGAGGACTCGGAACTGAACGAACACCCCTACGAGCCCATCACCGAGCACTCCCGCGCCCGTGCCCTCACCGAGGGGGACCGGCTGCGGGTGGCGTGGCGCCACCGCTCGGAACGGTACGTCGAGAAGCTCGCGACGCCGGACACCTCCGTCGCGGACCTGATCGGCGACGTCGACCCCATGCGGGTGGCCGAGGGCCGCCGCCTGGGCGACCCGGAAACCATCCACTACGGCCTGGTGCCGCGCTCCAACCGGGGCATTATCGCCATCAACGAGCTCCCCGACCTCGCCGAGCGGATCCAGGTCTCCATGCTCAACGTGATGGAGGAACGCGACATCCAGATCCGCGGCTACGTGCTGCGGCTCCCGCTGGACGTCCTGGTAGTCGCGTCCGCCAACCCGGAGGACTACACGAACCGCGGCCGGATCATCACGCCGCTGCGGGACCGCTTCGGCGCCGAGATCCGCACCCACTACCCGATAGAGCTCGACGACGAAGTGGCCGTCATCCGGCAGGAGGGTCACCTGGTGGCCGGCGTCCCGCCCGTCATCCTCGAGATCCTGGCCCGCTACACCCGGGCGCTGCGGCAGTCCCCGGCGGTCAACCAGACCTCCGGGGTGTCCGCCCGGTTCGCCATCGCCGGCGCCGAAACCGTGGCCGCAGCCGCCCTGCGCCGGGCCAGCGTGCGCGGCGAGGACGAGGCCGTCGCCCGGATCATCGACCTGGACGCCGCCGTGGAAGTCCTCGCCGGGAAGATCGAGTTCGAATCCGGGGAGGAGGGCCGGGAACAGGACATCCTGGACCACCTCCTGCGCGTGGCCACCGCGGAAGCCGTGCGGGCGCACTTCCACGGCATCGACATGGGTGAACTCGTGGCCGCGCTCGACGGCCACACCACGGTGACCACCGGGGAGCTGGTGACGGCGCGGGAATTCCTCGAAAACCTCCCGTCGCTTAACGGATCACGCCTCTACGACGACATCAGTGAGCGACTGGGCGCGACGAACGACGGGCAGCGCGCCGCCGCCGTCGAACTGGCACTGGAAGGGCTCTACCTCGCCCGGCGGATCGCCAAGGAGTCCGACGACGAGGCGACGGTCTACGGCTAAGGAGGCCTCATGGCCGCACACCACCGATCCCGGTACAGCCGCTACGCGGGCGGGCCCGATCCGCTCGCGCCGCCGGTGGACCTGGCGGAGGCGCTGGACGCCGTCGCCGAGGACGTGATGGCCGGCTACTCGCCCCGGCACGCCCTGCAGGAGTACCTGCGCCGCGGCGGCCGCAACCGCGAAGGGCTCGACGACCTCGCCGGCCGCGTCCAGCAGCGGCGCAAGGACCTGCTGGGCCAGCACCGGCTGGACGGCACCCTCAACGAGGTTCAGAATCTGCTGGACACCGCGGTGCTGGAGGAGCGCAAACAGCTGGCCCGCGACGTCCGGATGGACAACACGGACCGTGCGTTCCGGGAGATGCAGCTGCAGAACCTGCCCAAGTCCACGGCGGCGGCGGTCAACGAAATCGCCTCCTATGACTGGCAGTCCAGCACCGCCCGGGAGGCCTACGAGCGGATCAAGGACCTGCTGGGCCGCGAGATCCTGGACCAGCGGTTCGCCGGGATGAAGCAGGCGCTCGAGGGCGCCACGGAGGAGGACCGCGCGGCCGTGGCCGAGATGCTGCAGGACCTTAACGAGCTGCTCGACAAGCACCGCCGCGGCGAGGACACGGACGCAGACTTCCAGGCGTTCATGGCCAAGCACGGCCAGTATTTCCCGGAGAACCCGCAGTCGGTCGAGGAGCTGGTGGATGCCCTGGCCCAGCGCGCGGCCGCCGCCCAGCGGCTCCTGCAGTCCATGTCCGCCGAGCAGCGCGAGGAGCTGATGCGGCTCTCCGCCCAGGCGTTCGGCTCGCCCGACCTTATGGCACAGCTGGGCCAACTCGATGCCAACCTGCAGGCTTTGCGCCCCGGCGAGGACTGGACCGGCTCCGAACGCTTCGAGGGTGAGGAAGGGCTGGGGCTCGGCGACGGCACCGGCGTGCTGCAGGACCTCGCCGAGCTGGACGAGCTGGCCGAGCAGCTGTCCCAGTCCTACAACGGCTCGCGCCTGAACGACCTGGACGCCCTGGCCCGCCAGCTCGGGCAGGACGCTGCGGTGTCGGCGCGGACCTTGGCGGAGATCGAGCGGGCCATGCACGACGGCGGCTTCCTCCAGCGCGGTGCCGACGGCGACCTGAAGCTCTCGCCGCAGGCCATGCGGCGGCTCGGGAGGTCGCTGCTGCGGGACACCGCCAATCAGCTCTCCGGCCGGCACGGCCGCCGGGACACTCGAGTTTCCGGGGCAGCGGGGGAGCAGACCGGCTCCAGCCGGCCGTGGGAGTTCGGCGACGCCGAACCGTGGGACGTCACCCGGACCATCACCAACGCGATCCGCCGCACGATCGCCGACGGCGGAGACCCGCGGCACGGCTTGCGCCTGGCCATGGATGACATCGAGGTGACCGAGACGGAGGCGCGCACGCAGGCCGCCGTCGCCCTGCTGGTGGACGTGTCCTTTTCGATGGCCGCGGAGGGGCGCTGGGTGCCGATGAAACGCACCGCGCTCGCCCTGCACCACCTTGTGTCCACCAAGTTCCGCGGCGACCGCCTGCAGCTGATCACCTTTGGCCGCTACGCGCAGTCCAGAGACATCGGCGAGCTCACGGCCCTGCCATCCGTGCGGGAGCAGGGCACCAACCTGCACCACGGGCTGCTGCTGGCCGGCCGGTTCTTCCGCCAGCACCCGTCCATGCAGCCGGTCCTGCTGGTGGTGACCGACGGCGAGCCCACCGCGCACCTGCTGGCCGACGGCGACTCGTGGTTCGCGTACCCGCCGGATCCCGAGACCATCCGCGTGACCGTCGCCGAGCTTGACCGTCTAGGCCGGACCGGCACGCAGGCCACGTTCTTCCGGCTGGGTGACGACCCGGGCCTGGAACGTTTCGTCGCCCGGATGGCCCGCCGGATCGACGGCCGCGTCGTGGCGCCCGATACCGGGGACCTGGGCGCTGCCGTGGTGGGGGAGTACCTCCGCGCGCACTTCCGCGGCCGCCCCTACGACGACGCCGACTGGGTCCAGTAGCCGATTAAGACATCGTCGGAGGAACGCCGCCGCGACCAGCTGTCTGCCTGGTCCGGGTCACATGGATCCGTTGCGTGTCGAGTGAAGCCGCCAGACACGCGCCGTCCCGCGGCGCAGAGTGCGGGCTGAAGCTTGCTAACGTTTGGGTGGCCCAAGTGGGGCCAAAATTCAAGCGTGTTCGGAAGGTAAGTCCCATGGCAATTGATCTCGATTGTTCCACCTGCCACACCGACGAACACATCGTCCTGGTCGAGATGCTGTCGGGGACGCAACGGAAGCTTAGGTGCGAGCACTGCGGACACGAGTGGCTCCGCGGGGAGCCTGCGCGGCAGCCGATCCCCCGGCCAACGCTCGAGGACATCAAGAAGCGGTTCCCGAAGCCCGGGGACGTCGATCCCGTCAAGCTCGCACGGGCCAACGAACTCAAGGCCGAGTTTCTCAAGCAGGAGCCCGAGCCTGAGCCGAACGTCGCCCCGTACTGGGCCAAGTACCAGCACGTGTTCAGCGCCGAGGGCATGCCGAAGGCGAACCCCCTGGATCTCAAGGGCTTCGCCAACTCAAACGTTGGCGCCAACCCAGGGAACATGTCTGTCTTCAATGGGGCCTGGAATGAAATGGGGGCCGAGGCTGGCGCGACACAGGTTCGCAAGGCAGTCGAGTATCTGCTTCGCGGCACATCACCCGCCGATCTGGAGGACCGCCTCACCGCCCTCATCAAGGACACCACACCCTTCGCGATGAAGGGCTTCAAGGAGTCCCTCCTGACAAAGGTTCTGTGCGTCGTCGACCCCGAGAGGTACCTGACGATCCTCGTGTACACCGGCGTGGCCGGCAAGCGGGAGATCGCACGGTCGCTCTGGGGTCTCGAACTGCCCGACCCCGAAAAGGTCAACTGGACTATTGGACGCGTCATCCTGTGGAGCAACGACTTGCTGATTGCCCTTCTCGGCGAGGGATTCCGGAATCAGCAGCACGCTGCCGAGTTCCTGTGGTGGGCCAAGGACAAGGCCTAGACCGAATGGTTTCGCCGGCAGCAGCGGTGACGTCCGGTGGAGGGATCCACCTCCGGGAGCTCAAGGCTGCCACGTCTAACATCACCCGGTTAGGGCCTACACTCAGGGCTGTGAGCACATATGAACCTGCCGAACTCGCTCGGGAACTCGGTTACACCAACGAGCACCGACCGGGGAAGGTCGTCCGGGACTATCTTCGGAAAAAATACCCAGAGCACCCGAAGTACCAGAGGTGGGTGCTCGATGAAGCCCAGGCCGCCGACGTTCGCGTCAACGTCCCTCGGAAGCGCTGACTCGTCGCACGCCGTAAACGGAACTGCAAACCGCCATTTCAAGTGCGACCTAACCGCCAGTCCCGGCCCACCATCATGTTGCGGCTCAGCAGCGACGGCGCCAAAGTCTGTTAGCCGACAGAATCTTCGGGAGGGTGGTGGCCGACCTCGATCATGGCGTTGAACCGCTCCGGGTCTTCCAGATAGTTGAGGGATGAGACTTCGCCGGTTTTCTTGTCGACAAGTGTGGAACCTCGGCCCATGAGCTGGCAACTGTAGTCACCGTCGATGACGAGCCGGCGGCCACCATCCACGAGGCACCAAGCGCGGTCGTCTTCGAAACCGTAGTCGGCAACGACGTATTCGCCGCAATCGTCCGTTACCCATGTGGGACCGATCGTGTCGAGGGCGATCTGCCGCGCCCGTTCGAAAGTAATCATGCTCCGGAGCCTAGTGCGTCCGGTGCGGGGACCGCGTCCAGAGGCAAGCCGGTGCCCAGGCCGAAGCGCGTCGAACTGTTTCAATAGAAGCTTGTTCGAGGGGCAACCCGACCACCTAATCCACCTCTGCGGGGAGCCTGGAGACGGAGTTCCATCATCTCCAATTTCCCGGCCGGGGACGTGAACTAAATTCGGACCAAGGGAAGGGCCGGATTGTTTTGCAGGACACGGAAGGCGGAGCTCTGAATGGCGGGAATGCCCCCAGCCACGATGGAAGTGAATGACGCCGTCGTCCAGTGCCTCGTCCGGGACCAGCGGCCCGATCTCGCCGAGCGTCCTCTGGTGCGGGTCACGAATGGCTGGGACAACGCGACCTTCCGGCTCGGCGACGACAGGGCCGTCCGGCTGCCGCGCAGGGCGGAGGCCGTGCCGCTGATACTTCATGAGCAGCGCTACCTTCCCGACATAGCCCGCCGCTCCCCGGTGGCGGTTCCTGTCCCCGTCCATGCCGGCCGGCCGACGTCGGACTTTCCCTACCCATGGAGCATCGTGCGGTGGGTCCCCGGAGCCGCCGCGGCCGACGTCGGCCCCGCAGGCCGTGGGCCGGCCGCTGAAGGTCTGGCCGATTTCCTCCGCTCCCTGCACGTGGCCGCCGAAACCGGCGTCCCGGTGAATCCTTTCCGCGGCGTGCCGCTGCTGGATCGTGACGCTGCGGTGGTGGAACGGTTCCGGGACCGCGAACGCTACCCGCAGGCAGGAGCGCTGAGAGCGGTGTGGGCGCAGGCCTGTGCCGCTCAAGCCTGGGACGGTCCGCCGATGATGCTCCACGGGGACCTTCACCCGGGCAATGTCCTGCTGACGGACGACGGCTCGCTGGCCGGCGTCATCGATTTCGGCGACGTCGGGGCAGGGGACCCGGCTGTCGATCTTGCGGTGGGATGGCTGATGTTCGACGCCGACGCACGCCACCGCTTTATGGACGCCTTTGGCCCCGCAGTGGAAGGGGACACCTGGCTGAGGGCCCGGGGCTGGGCTCTCATCCTGTCCACCGCCCTGCTGAGCAACTCCGACGACAATCCGCGGATGTTCTCCGTGGGAGAGTTCGGGATCAGGCAGATCCTGGAAGGCTGACTTAGGGAACCACTGGCAGGGCCTCACTCAGCCCCACGACGCCAATGATCCTTCCCAGTTCACCCAGCAGCCACCAACAGGCCCTCCAGCGTTCTCCCGCAACCAGCAGTCTTTTCACGCCCCCTTTTGCCCGGCACGTCCCCCTGTGCCGGGCGGAGAATCCCCTGCATTCAAGGAGTACTCCGTGTTTGTGAAAAGCACCCTCGCCGCCGTCGCCGTACTGGCCTCCCTGGCCGGGACAGCAGCAGCCCCTGCCCAGGCGGAGGCAACCAAGCCGGCTCCCGTCGTCGTCGGCCAGCCGCTGGCCCAGGCGCATGCGCACAACGACTATGAGCATGACCGCCCCCTGTTCGACGCGCTGGAGCATGGCTTCACCAGCGTGGAAGCGGACGTGTGGCTGGTGGACGGCGAGTTGCTGGTTGCCCACGACCGGGAGGATGTCCAGCCCGGCGTGACGCTCGAGAGCCTCTACCTCGATCCGCTCCAGGACCTGGTCCGCGGCCAGGGCCAGGGCGTCTACCCGGAGTGGGACGGCAGCCTGCAGCTTCTGATCGACATCAAGAGCGACGGCGAATCCACCTACGCCGCAATCGAGCAGGAACTGGCCGAGCACCGCGACATCATGAGCCGTTACAGCCACGGCACCACCAAGACCGGCCCGGTCACCGCGGTCATCAGCGGAAACCGCCCGCTGGCCACCATGCAGGCACAGGAGAAGCGCTTCAGCTTCTACGATGGCCGCTCCGCAGACCTCACCTCCGGAAAGCCCGCCGGCCTCATGCCGCTGGTCAGCGACAACTGGACCAAGCTCTTCACCTGGCAGGGCGTAGGCCCCATGCCGGAGGCCGAGCGCGTCAAACTGCGCGCCTACGTGGCCGACGCGCACGCCGATGGCCACCGCGTCCGCTTCTGGGCCACCCCGGACGTGCCCGGCACCGCACGCGAGGCCGTCTGGAACGAACTCTTCGACGCCGGCGTGGACCACATCAACACCGACGACCTCGCCGCGCTGCAGCAGTTCCTGACCGCCCGCGGGGCCTGAGCCGCACACCCCAACCCTGCAACGAAGAGGAACACCGTCATGCCTTCAAAGACCATCACAACGACGACGGCGGCAGCGGTCCTGGCGCTCGGCCTCCTTGCGTCCCAGCCCGCCACCGCCGCCGACAACACTGCCGACAGCACCGCCGAAAGTCAGGCGTTCACGTTCGGCGTGATCGGCGACATCCCCTACGGCGAGGCCGAAATCGCGAAGTTCCCCGCCCGCATCCAGGACATCAACGCCGACAGCGCGCTGAAGTTCGTCACCCACGTGGGCGACATCAAGAACGGCTCCTCGGTCTGCTCGGACGAGTACTTTGAGAACATCCGCACGCAGTTCGACACCTTCGAGCACCCGCTGGTCGTCACCCCGGGCGACAACGAGTGGGTGGACTGCCACCGCACCAACAACGGCGCCTACAACCCGCTGGAACGGCTCGACAAGCTGCGGGATGTCTTCTTTGACGAGCCCGGCAAGACCCTGGGCGCCACGATGCCGGTCAAGACCCAGGCGGACCTCGGGCTGCCGGAAAACGTCCGCTTCACCCAGAACCGGGTGGCGTTTTCCGTGCTGAATATCCAGGGCAGCAACAACTCGCTGCAGCCGTGGACCGGCCTGGGCGAAACCACAGCCACGCCCGATCAGGTGGCCGAAGTGGAGCACCGGACGGACGCTGTTCTTGCCCAGATCCGGGATACCTTCGCTGCCGCCGAACGCCGCAACGACCGTGCCGTTGTCCTGATGACCCAGGCCGACATGTTCGACCCGTCCCTGCTCGCCGCCGCGACCGCCAACCCGGACACCATGTCCGGGTTCCGCGAAATCGTGCAGGCCATCATCGACGAAACCAACAGCTTCGACGCCCCGGTTTACCTCATCAACGGCGACAGCCACGTCTTCGCCGAGAACCAGCCGCTCGCGGAGGGCTCACCCTGGCTGGATATCTACGGCCAGCCCGCCGCCGATGACCTGCAGCGCATCACCGTGGACGGATCCGCCAACGCCACCAACTACGTCAGGTTCACCGTCGCGGGCAACAGTGCCGACGGCGCGGACGTTCTGGCCTGGGAAAAGGTCCCCTTCAGCCAGTAGGCACCGGACGGAAGCGGACGACGGCGGGAGGTCCCGCCGTCGTCCGCTTCGCAGTTTCAGTCCTTGGTGCTGAGCTGCCATGGACTCGGAGCCTAAGGCTCGACGAGCGTCAGGATTGTTTCCGGCCGGACGCCGTCGAATTTCATCGCTTCGGCTGCCTCTTCTGACTCCATAATCCGCTGGAAAGTGTCCATGTCGGGAACTTGGACGATCAGGCCTACCCGGTTGCTCTTTGCCGGGTCGATGAACGTTCGAACCGTGATGCCCAGAGGCCCGAATACCTCTTCCCTCTTGGGTGAGTTGAGCCAGTGCTCAACGTCGTCGACCTCGTGGAAAATCATCAGTGTCGGCATCATTGCCTCTACTTTCTGGGGGTTGCGCCAGGAGCCGGGCTGGATAGGAGCCACGTGAGGACATCCTGATCACGCTGAACGTACCACGGCCCCGAATGCGGTGGTAGCAGTAAAAATTGTCCGGCAGCCCGGCGCCGCGTGCCTTCGCCGTCTCAGGCGGAGGTGGGCACGATGTTGTGGTTGAGGCGGAACAGGTTGTGCGGGTCGAAACGGTTCTTCAGTGCCACCAGCCGGTCATAGGTATCCGGCCCGTAGGCTTCACGTGCGGCCTCGATGATGTCTTGTCCGATTTCTGCGCCGAGGAAGTTGACGTACTGGCCGTGCTCGCCGAACGGCTGCATGAGGGTGTGGGCCTTCCGGGCGAATGCGCTCAGCCGCTCGTCCTCCGCTGGGTCCTGCCAGAAGCCATAGATGTTCAGCCAGTACTTCGCCGAGCGGTTGGGAAACGCTGTGGCCTCCTCCGGCACCCGCCCGAAGGCCCCTTCCATGTGGTGGATATCGATGCCGGTCCCGAACCAGGTCACCTCAGAGGCGAAACCGACCAGTACGTCGACGGCAGCATCGTCCAGCCGGGAGAACGACAAGTTCTTCCAGTACCCCCGGGAGCCCTTGGGGAAGAGGCTGTCCATGGCGGACTGCCACGCCGGCCAGGCGGTCGGCGCGACTTCCTCCTCGTCCGGGGGCGCCGCGGCGCGCAGCTGCTCGATCAGCTCGAGCCCGGGCTGGTGGTCCTCCGAAGCCCACGCAAAGCCGATGGTCATCCACGGCTCGTCCCCCATCTCGAAGTCGGGCGGGAGGACCAGGAAGGAGACGATCGGGTTCATCTCCTCGGGCAGATCCTGCGTCCACCGGCCGAACGCGCTCAGTGCGCTCTTCCAGCGGGGCGGGCGGTAGAAGAAGTTTCCACCCAGCACGGCAGCCGGCAGCGGCCGGGCGCGGAAAGTAAAGGACGTGACCACCCCGAAGTTCCCGCCTCCGCCGCGCAACCCCCAGAACAGCTCGGGGTTATCCTGTTCGCTGGCGTGCAGGTGCTCGCCGGTGGCAGTGATGACGTCGGCGGAGGCCAGGTTGTCCAGGCTCAGCCCGTTGGACCGGGTCAACCAGCCCACCCCGCCGCCGAGGGTCAGTCCCGCGACCCCTGTGGCACTGATCACCCCAAGCGGCACGGCCAGTCCGTGCGCGGCGGTGGCCCGGTCCACGTCGGCGAGGGTTGCCCCGGGTTCGACGGTCACGAGCCGGTTTTTCACATCGACCTGCACACCGCGCAACTGGCCCAGATCCAGCACGAGGCCGCCTTCGACAGTGCCGTGGCCGGCGATGTTGTGCCCACCCCCGCGGACGGCCAGCGGCAGGCCGGTGCGCCTGGCCGTGTGAAGGACGGGATCAATGTCTCCGACGGCACCTGCCCGGATGACAGCCCGCGGATGCACATCGATCATGCCGTTCCATACCGCCCGGGCCTCGTCGTACACCGGATCCTGCGGTTCGATCACCGATCCCGCCAAGCGCCCGCGCAAATCCTCCAGGGCGCGGTCCTCTTTGCCGCCCTGTCCTTCCTGATGCATTGTGCTCATCGGTCTGCTGCTTCCGTGCCATCGGGTTGGTACCCCTGGTCCAATAGTGGAATTCATCTCGCCGGAGTCGGCGCTGCAGGGCGATACTTCCAGCCGTCAAGGCACTGGAACAGTTCGCGGTGTCCACAGTATAGATTCGCCTGCGGCGCCGGACAACGGACAACGTGAAGTGCCCGTCTGATGGCGGACGACGCGGCCGCAGTGCTGCGAGGTCTCATCAGCCCTCGGCGCATGGCGCGGGGTTCTCCGGCGGCAGCATCATGGCCCAGGAGCTTGCTCTCCGGCACCCAAAGCTAGTACGAAGCCTGGTGCTGCAGAGCACATGGCTTGCGGGCGCCAGCCCTTCCAGGAGATTCCGGACGATTGGAATGTGCGGGTGGTCGAGTTCTGGCTGGAGGCCGAGAGGCTGCACGCGGATACGCCGCGAAGCTGACCCGGTATTCAAGCGCCGTAGTGTTCCCCCCGCGCTGACGTGGCAGCGGGTAGCTAACCGTCATGCCACCAAACTATCGTTTTTGCGGGTGCCTGCCGGTATTGCGCCCACTACCGTCCGATTCATTATCTTGACGATATCTTCACTTTGGCGGACGATCGTGGAATGGAGAATCACGGCGGCCACCCCGGCGCAGGACTGGAATTGCCCGGCGTGGGGGATCAGGCCGAGCGCGCGATGACAGCCGTGGGGGCGCTGGTCCTGCACCTGCGGCGCGAGGCCGGGCACAGCCTCGGAAGCCTGGCCGCAGCGGCCGGCCTCAGCCCGGGCCTGCTCAGCCAGATCGAGCGCGGCCAGGGGAACCCGTCACTGACCACGCTGATCAAGCTGTCGCAGGCGCTGAAAGTGCCCGTGGGGCGCTTTTTTGACACCAAGGATCAGGGCGGGGCGCTGGTGCGGCGGGATGACAGGCGGCGCCTCGAAGTTGCCGAGGACAACCTCATCTATGAGCTCCTGACACCCCACATGAGCGGCCAGCTGGGCATGCTCCGGGCTCAAATCGCGGCCGGATGGGACAACGAGGATGCCCCCTTCAAGCATGCAGGCGAGGAGTGCGTGACCATGGTGCAGGGCCGGCTCCACGTCTGCGTCAACGGCGTGGGGTACGACCTGGAGGAAGGCGATTCGCTGACCTACGACTCCTCGCTGCCGCACTGGTACCGTAACTCAACCTCGAAAGACGCGGTGTTGATCGGGGCCATGACGCCGCCGTCGTTCTAAGGGTCAGCGTTCGCCGGGCGTTCAATTAAATGAATAAATCGCGTTCAAAGTGTTGACATGGACGGTGGGCCGGCCAAATACTGATGGGGCGAGTGGAGCCAGCTGGCAGCCAACGCCTGCCGCAGCCGGCCACTCAGCCCCAGCCGCCCACCACTCAAGGAACCTGCCCATGACGTCCATCACCGCCCCGGCAACGGCCGTTCCAACCACCGCAGCCCCCAGCGCCGCCTCGCTTGCCTGGGCCAAGAAGCTGGTCGCCTTCGACACCACCAGCCGCAATTCCAACCTTGCGATGGTTCACAGCATGGCGGACGAGCTCACGGCCCACGGCATCACCCCGGTGATCGTCCCCAGCCCGGATGGCAGCAAGGCCAACCTTTTCGCCACGATTCCGGCCCATGACGGCACCGTCACCGGCGGCATCATGCTCGCCGGTCACACCGACGTCGTACCCGTCGACGGCCAGGCATGGGAAAGCGAACCGTTCGCACCCGAGGTCCGCGAGGGGCGGCTCTACGGCCGCGGCACCACGGACATGAAGGCCTTCAGCGGCGCAATTCTGGGCCTCCTGCCCGAGTTCCTGTCCCGTCCGCTGGCGGAACCGCTGCACTTCGCCTGGACCTACGACGAAGAGGTGGGGTGCCACGGCGCCGTCGTCCTGCTGGCCGAACTCGCTGCCCGCGGGATTCACCCTCGGATGGGTTTCGTTGGGGAGCCTACCAGCATGCGCCCCGTCTCAGCGCACAAGAGCAGCCAGCTCTACCGCGTCAGTGTCAGCGGGATTGCCGCCCACTCCTCAATGACCTCCACCGGCGTCAACGCCATCGAATACGCGGCCAGGTCCATTGCCTTTATCCGCTCCCTCGCCGACGAGCACCGGCTGTCCGGCCCGTTCGACGCGAGCTTTGAGGTGCCTTACACCACCGCCAATGTCGGCGTCGTCAGCGGAGGGGCAGCCGTGAATACCGTTGCTGAAAAGTGCGACTTTGAGTTTGAGTTCAGGACCATTCCGGGCGTCGATCCGGAGGCGGTGATATCCCGCATCGAGGACAACCTGGCCGAGCTGCGGGCCGCAATCCAGCAGGAGAACCCCTCCGCGGATATCCGCATGGTCCCGCTGGGCAAGGTCCCGGGACTCAGCCCTGAGAGCCCGCGCGTCGCCCTGGAACTGGCCCAAGACCTCACTGGCCAGGCTGTCGAAGAATCCGTGGTCTACGCCACCGAGGCCGGTCTCTTCCAGCGGGCCGGAATCGACACCGTGGTGTGCGGGCCCGGCAGCATGGACCAGGGCCACACGGCCAACGAATATATCGAACTGACCCAGATCGCTGCCTGCGAGGAATTTCTCCACGCTCTCGCTGCCCACCTCTCCTCTACTGAACGGATCGCGTAGTCATGAGCCACGAAGCAGTCACCAGCGTTGAGTCAAGTAGCAGCGTTAGGGATTCCCTACCGTCCGATGTCCTTGCGCAGGAACGCAGCAACGCCCGGAAAGCCGTCGTCGCGGCTTCCGTGGGCAACGGTCTTGAGTGGTTCGACCTCATCGTCTACGGCACTTTCGCTGTCACCATTTCCAAGCTGTTCTTCCCGACCACCAATGAAACGGCGTCACTGCTCTTGGCCTTCGCGTCATTCGGTGTCTCGTTCATCATGCGCCCGCTTGGTGGCATCATCATCGGCCGCTACGCAGACAGGGCCGGCCGTAAGGCGGGGATGTTGGTATCCATCCTCGTCATGTTCGTCGGAACCCTGATTATTGTTGTTGCTCCCACTGCTGCCGTCATAGGCGTCACAGCGAGCATCCTGGTGCTGGTCGCCCGGCTGTTGCAGGGATTCGCCACCGGCGGGGAATTCGGCACGGCAACGGCGTACCTGATCGAGTACGCACCCGACCGGAAGGCCTTTTACGGAAGCTGGCAGGTGGCTACCCAGGGCGGGGGCATTCTGCTGGCCGGAATCTTCGGTTTCGTACTGAATACCTATCTCAGCACGCAGTCCCTGGAATCCTGGGGCTGGCGGCTTCCGTTTATTTTCGCACTGGCACTCGGACCCGTGGGCTGGTACATCCGGTCCAAGATGCAGGAGACCCCGGAGTTCCTGTCCATGGAACGGTCGAAAGCTCCCCTGAAAGAAACGTTCATCGGCAATGGCGGCCGGCTATGGGCCATCGTCGGCGTCGTCTCGCTTGGATCCGTGGGCGTATACATTGCCCTCTTCATGCCGACCTACGCGATTGTGAACCTCGGGATGCCGAAAACCGCGGCGTTCCTATCCACCCTGCTCTTCGGGCTGGTCATGAGTATCGGCTCCCCGTTCATCGGCATGCTTGCCGACAAGGCCGGGCCCGCCCGGGTCATGACCTGGGCTGCCGCTGGAACCATGATCATCGGCATTCCGGCGTTTCTGCTGCTCATTGCAGTGCCGACACTGCCCACCATGATTGTTGTGGAACTTGTTCTGGCGGTGCTGGCCACCGCCTACTTCGCACCGCTTCCGGCCATCATGTCCTCGATGTTCCCGGCCCGCATCCGCTCAACGGGACTCTCCTTGGGTTACAACATCGGAGTCACCGTCTTCGGCGGTTTTGCTCCCTTTATCCTCACCTGGCTGATCGGAAGCACCGGCTCTCTACTGGTGCCGGGCTACTACCTTGTTGCCGTCGCGGTGATCGCCTCGGTCAGCCTCACCGTTTCCCGGAAGGTATACCGCCAGGCCTGATCCCAGCATGGCTGCGCTCCCGATCCTAAAAGGGCGGGAGCGCAGCCTCTGCGGAATACTAGGGATATGGCGCCTTTCGGCCTCAGCTGGCAGGGCCAGTTCATGAGCGTCCCCTGCGCGTCCGGGCGATCGTCAGGCGCCCGGTGCCTCTTGGCCCCCTGTCAGAAGGATGCCCAGCGGGTGTTGTTCTCGGCGACGGGGCCCTCTGCAGCCGCTGGTAAAGCGGTGCGTGCGGCCGCAACCGTAGCCGTGGTGTACTGATCGCTCAGCAGATGCTGTCGCGGCCGCCGCTTTGTTGATATCTCAAGGCGTTCCGGCAGAGTGCGTCCGTGCGCCATCAGATTTGGCGGGTTCTGGTCCGGCATGAGATTTCCTGGCCGATGTGTTCGTACAGGGTGAGCATTGCCGAGACGTCGGTACCTGGGCACCCGTTCGCGTCGTCGAGCCAAGCGAAGAGGAAGTCGCTGGCGGTCAGCAGGTCAGCTTTTGTGAGATCATCCAGGCGGGCAGGGCGCAAGGTGATGCCGGAAAGAGCGTGCCGCGACGTTACTGCGCTGTCGGGTGAGCGTGTTTCGAGAGACACACGTCCTTGGCCACGCCGTCCGTCGGCCAGGCCAACGGTGGCTTCCAGATCCGTCCGGAGCCCGGCGAGGGCAGCCGACTCCACGAACGCGGCGCTGCCCAGGTGCACGTGGATGCGTGAGCTGGCCCGCAGCTTCGGGATTCTTTCAGTGACTTCGAGCAGGGACGCCCGGGTAACGAGGGTGAGGTTTCCGTCGATGTCGACGTGGACGGTGTCCCGGGGTACATCGAGGCTGATGATTGCTTGGAGTTGGTGGTCCACGGCTTCGCTCAATGTCGGTTCTTGCTTGGCGGGGTCCATGAAGGTTGCCACTGCCGCCGGGATGTTGGGGCCAGATGGCGACCGGGTTCCGGTGCCACCGACCTGATTGCTTGCCCTACTTGACGCCTCCTGTACGACGACGCGCGCCACTGAACCGATGAGAAGGCGGTGCCGGCGGATCGGATTCTCAGCGGGATGCTCCGATCCGGGTGTCGGCCGGCTACGCAGGTTCAAGTTGCGTCCTAAGTCTCTGGAGACCGTCCCTGATTCGGGATTTGATCGTGGGCAGGGGTACAGAGAGCTTGACGGAGATCTCCCTGTAGGTTAGCGATCCGAAATAGGCAAGGACAATGGATTCGCGCTGCAGCGCCGACAGGCATGCCAGCGAGGTGATGAGAGTCCCGGCGTCCATTTTGTCTGCCACGGCGTCGAGGACTCCGTCGTAGGCGCTCGGCGTGGCAGATGCCCATCGTTCGTCGCGATTTCGGCTGCTTTGGTTCGATCGGACTTTGTCTACTGCCCGTCGGTGCGCGATGGTCATCAGCCAGGCCGTGGGGCTGCCGATAGCTGCCTGGTATTTCGCTGCATCCTGCCAGACAACGATGAATACTTCCTGGACGACCTCTTCGCTGAGTTCACGGTCGATGACGACCCGCCGGACCAGTCCTGCGACCTGCCTTGACGTGTGGCGGTAGAACTCGCTGAATGACTGATGATCGCCTTGTGCCGTGCGTTGCAGTAGTCCGGTGAGGAAGTCCCGGGCTGCCTCGGACCCTGGCGGTACGAGCTGCTGTTCTAAACGGTTCATGGTGCCTTCAGATATTGGAATCGACAGTCACAGGCGCAATGCCGACGTTGCGCACGGGCCCCACGTCTTAGAGCCCTGTTCTCGGTAATGACGGTCACGAAAGCCATAGGGCGGGTAGCTCCAACCGCCCGTAGAACGCTCGTTCTCGCATTGTTGCTTTAGAATAGAGAACGATCGTTATCTATGCAAGCGGAGAGACAGGGGAGGTGTTGGCGGTGACGACAGCAGAGAGCGCTGGCGCCCCGCGTCGGCTCGCCGAAAGGCCCGATGACGTTGCGTCCAGGGAGTTGGTCCTTGCAGCGGCCGGTCAGCTTTTTTATGCCCGGGGCTTCACCGCTGTGGGGATGGATGAGCTCCGGAGCGAATCGGGCATTCCACTCAAGCGCCTATACCGCTTGTTTCCGTCCAAAGAGGCCATCGTGGAGGAAGTGCTGTTCGCCTGGCAGCGTATGTGGACCGCCGGGGTGACCGCCCAGGTTGAATCAACCCAGGTGCCACGCGAGAGGCTGCTCGCTGTCTACGATTTCCTGGCCGGCTGGTTCACTTCCGACGGATTCCGGGGGTGCGCCTTCATCAACTCCTTCGGGGAAGTGGGCGGCGCTTCAGGAACCATCACCGACATCGTGAGGGAACACAAAAGGCATTTCCAGACGTATTTGGCGCGGCTGGCGGACGAGGCTGGTGCTCCCGAATCGCTGGCTCCGCAGCTCGCAATCCTTGCCGAAGGCGCAATAACAACCGCGGCGATAGCCGCCAGCGCCGAGCCCGCGCGCCAAGCGCGGGCAGCGGCGGAAATCCTGATCGACGTCGCGCTGCAGAACAGCGCACGCGGTAATAGCCCCCATCAAAGTCACGTCTGACCGCACGGGGGCATCAGGCGCCTGTCGGGTCCCGGGCAAGAAGGCCCTGGTGCCGCCAAACTCTTCATCGACCTCTCGTTCTACGCCTTCGGTCAGTTTAAGTCCGGGCCCGGCCGGACCGCGACCTTGGCCGGCTTCTTACTGGGCACCGTGTCGGGTTCCGGAGTCGCCACCACCGTGACATGGGCGGCATCTCCTGGCCGCTGCTGCGCAAGGCAGGCTACCCGAAGGAACTTGGTGGCGCCATCCTGGCGGCCGCCGGTATCGGCGCTAGGTCCAGGAAGCCGAGACGCTGATAGAACCGGTGCGCTGCTCTGAGGGCCAACGTCGAGCACTTAGCCGAACAGGCTCAGCACGGCTTGCGCGAACGCATCCGGGTTCTCTTGCGGAACGTTGTGTCCGATACCCGGAAGGACGCTTTGGGTGTAGGGGCCTGTGAAGTAGTCTCTGCCTGCCATCGCCGCGGGGCCGCCGACGCCGTCGTCCCCGCTTTCGAGCACCACCGTCGGTACGGTGATGCGCGGCTCCCTGGCGATCAGGTCCTCGAACGGCTGGTACCGGGCGTCGCCGTCGGCCAGTCCGTAACGGTGGCGGTAGGAGTGGATGACGACGTCGACGAAGTTCGGGTTGTGCAGGCTCGGGGCGCTGGCGGGAAACGCCTGACGTGCGCCATCCCAGGTGGGCGACCAGGTGCGCCAAAGGAGCTCGCACAGTTCGTCACGGTTTCGTTCCAGCCCGCGGCGGCCTCGCTCCGAGTGGAAGTAGTACTGGTACCAGTAACTTCGCTCCCATTCCGGGCTGGCAGGCTCGCCGGAACGGGCGAGGTTGTGCATGTTGTAGCCGCCGACGGAGACGAGGCCGGTGACGCGTCCGGGGTCCAGTGCCGCCACGATGCACGCCGCCCGGCCGCCCCAGTCATAGCCCGCAACGACTGCTTGCTCGATGTTGAGGGCATCCATGAAGTCGATGAGATCCTGCCCGAGGGCGGCCTGTTGTCCTGAGCGGATCGTCGAGTGATCGAGGAAACGCGTCGGGCCGAAGCCGCGAAGGTACGGCGCAAGCACCAAAGCGCCCTGGCCGGCGAGGACCGGAGCGACGTCGTCGAAGGCCCGAACGTCATACGGGAACCCGTGCAGGAGGATGACCGGGGTCCCGCCCGGATCGCCCGCGGACTCGTATCCGATGTCCAGGACTGGGGTAACTGCACGGCCGAAGGATGTGAAGCTCATACTGCCGGGATCCTCTCTGTTGACGCGCTGCAGCCTACCGGCTGCTCACCTGACCGAACAGCCTCGCGATGGGAGCGAGCACGATCGGGCGGGCGGCGTACCACCCGGCCACCGTGATGGCGATGGCGGCCGCGAAGAGCCAGAACCCGACCCAGTTCACCACGTCGGTGCCGCCGAACATGTGGTTCAGGTTGCGCAGCGCACCGGTCGAGAACACCAGGAACACGTGGACGAGGATGAACAGCACGAAAAACAGCATGGTCGGGAAGTGAATCGCGCGCGCAACCTCCACGGGGTAGATCCTGTTCAGCGTCTTCGCGTCCTTCGGCCAGAACTCGCTCATGCGCACACCCGTGATTGCCGCGAGCGGGGCCGCGATGAACACCACAAAGAAGTACATGAGCTGCTGCAGGCTGTTGTAGTTCACCCAGCCGTTCTCAACGGGCCAGTCGAGTGTCATGTACTGCAGGAGCGCGGAGAGCGCGTTCGGGAACACCTCCCAGCTGGTCGGGACGATCCGCATCCAGTGGTTGGAGGCAAACAGCAGCGCCACGAAGATGAGTCCGTTGACCAGCCATAGAATGTCGAGCGACTGGTGCAGCCACAGGGTGATGCTGATTTTCTTGCCACCGCGCTTCGGCGTCCAGAACGCCGGCGGCTTCTGCTGGGTGCGCACCTGATAGCCGGAGCGGATGATGAGCACCATCAGGAAGATGTTCAGGAAGTGTGACCACTGCGCCCACCACGGGAAACCCGGCTCGGCGGTCTCGGGCAGGTGATATTCGCCGGGGTACCTCGCGAGGAACCCCGGCACGCCCGGCAGCGTCGTGACACCGCGCGCGGCGAGCACCGCGATCCCGGCGGCGGCGACGGCGACGACGGCGAGGAGCACCACGCGCTTGATCCACTGAACCAGGGTGCGCGAACCGTAGAGTTTGGCCTCGGCCTTTGGCCTCGCGGGCTTTGCCGCCGGTGCTGGCGCGGCAGGCTGTGCCTCCGGTGCCGGGGCGGTTACGACGGCGGGTGCACTCGCGGGCGCCGTCGGCTCCGCTTCGGTTTCGACCACGCCGGGGGCCGGGGCAGGGGCCTGGTCCTCGGCAATGTGTTCGGGACCGGCCTGCACCGCAGGGGCGGCAGCGGCCGCCGGGGCAAGTCCGGCCGGCGGCCACGGTTCCCCAGCCGGGACGCGGGGAAGCCCGCGACGAAGCGGGGTGGTTCCCGTCGTCGGTGTGGCCGGTGCGGTGGCCGGAGCAGCTGCATTCGACGTCGCCGCCGGCACTGCTTGCACAGCAGCAGCAGCAGCAGCAGCTGCGGCCGGCGCGGGCGTGGCGACTGCGGCGGAAGCCCCGGCCAAGGCCGGTACTGATACCGCAACCTCGCCCGCGGGCGGCCAGGGCCCGCCGCCCGGCTCCCGCGGCAGGCCACGGCGAAGCTGCCGCGCCCTCGCGGCGGTGACCGGTCCCGCCACGGCAACTGACTCCAATGGGGCTCCTGCCGTGACAATGTGTGCGGGCGCCTGGCCTGCTGCAGGCCAGGGTTCACCACCTTCGACGCGCGGCAGGCCCCGCCGAATGGACCGAGACAGAGTTGCCATCGCTACTTCTTCCGGGCCTCAAGTGCGCTGATCAGCTGGGGCACAACCTGGAAGAGGTCGCCCACCACACCAAAATCGGCCACCTCGAAGATCGGCGCGTCCCCATCCTTGTTGATGGCGACGATCATCTTCGCGGTCTGCATGCCGGCCCGGTGCTGAATCGCGCCGGAAATGCCCAGCGCAACATACAGCTGTGGTGACACGGAAACCCCGGTCTGGCCCACCTGATGCGACGTCGGGATGTAGCCCGCATCCACCGCGGCACGCGACGCGCCAACGGCGGCACCGAGGGTATCGGCGAGCTGCCCAACGAGCGCGAACTGTTCCTCAGACCCGAGTCCGCGGCCACCCGCGACAACCTTCGCGGCACCACGCAGCTCCGGCCGCGAGGTGGCGACAACTGCCTCGTCGAACGAGTCGATCCGCGCGGCCGGATTCCCGGAAGGCATCACTGTCAAGGTCTCCGACGCCTCCGGCTGAGCCGTAGCTCGCGCCTCGATGGAGCCCTGGCGAACGGTAATTACCGGCGCCCCGAACGTGGACGTTGACGTCACATTGTAGGCACCGCCGTAGACGGAGTGGTGTGCCACGACGCCCTCGTCATCACGCGACACGCCGATCGCATCGGCAGAAATCGCTGCACGCGACCGGGCAGCGTAACGGCCGGCGACGTCGCGCCCGTTCAGCGAGTGCGAAATCAGGATTGCGTCCGGCTGCACCTGCTCCACAGCAGAGGCAAGCGCGTCAACGCCCGGCACGCCGAGTGCGGAAGGATCCGGAGTCTCCGCGATCAGTACGCGCACGGCACCAAGGGCCGCGGCCTCCGCGGCGGCGGCGCTCCCGGCGCCGGGTGAGGCAAGTACCAAGGCAATTGGCGAGCCAGCTGCAGCGGCCGCACCGAAGAGCCCGGCTGCAGCCTTCTCGAGTTCACCGGAAGTCCGGCTTTCCACGACGACGAGGATTGCGTCACGGGGGAATTCAGTCATGTCGTTGCTCCCTAAGCCAGTCGGTTTTCTACAAGGAAGTCAGCGAGCTTCTCGCCGGCATCGCCGTCGTCAATGATCTTTACGCCCGCCGCCCGCGGGGGCCTCTCTGCCACGGTCAGCATGATGGAACGCGCCGCGTCCGGGTTGTCGGCTGTGATCCCGAGGTCTGCGAGGGTAAGCGTCTCAAGGGGCTTCTTCTTCGCGGCCATAATTCCTTTGAAGTTGGGGAAGCGCGGCCCGGGAAGCGCCTCGGTAATGGAAATCACCGCGGGCAGGTTCGCTGATACCTTCTGCACGCCGGATTCAACGCCCCTGGTACCGGACACCACGCCGTCGCTGATCTGTACGGAGCTGAGTCCGGTAGCAAGCGGCACCTCAAGCACTTCGGCGAGCATCGCGGGAATCATGCCGCCGGATCCGTCGGTGGAGACGTTGCCGGCGATCACCAGGTCAAACTCCATACGACGGATCGCTGCTGCGAGGGTTTCAGCGGTTAGTCCAAGATCCGCACCCCGGAGCGCCTCGTCGGAGATGTGGGTGGCGCTTCCCGCGCCCATCGCAAGCCCCTTGCGTATGGTTGCCGTCGCGCCTTCGGGAGCGAGAGAGAGGATTGCGACCTCTGTGCCCGCGTTCGCATCGGCATACGTCAATGCCAGCTCCAAGGCCCGCTCACCAATCTCATCAATGACTGCCTCGCTGGCTTCCCGATCGGCGAGGCCTGTTTCCAGGTTCAATTTTCGGTCCCCGTACGTGTCGGGGACCTCCTTGACTAGGACGATAATCTTCATCGATGGCTCTTCCTGTGGCGGGCTTGTCTCGATTGGGCAGACAGTCGGATCTCCATTGAGTCTACGAAACCGGCGAGGAGAACGGGCCGTGCGGCGCGCATGAGGTCCGCGACGCTGGTGGGTGCCCTCATCGACGCGCAGGTTTGACGGCGTCCAGCCTGCCGGCGCCAAGTGCGACGCCGAGAAAGTAACCGGCTGGTCGGGGACCTGTCACCACGGCCGCGCGGTGAGATACCGCACTCACCGACTGGTTGCGGAATAGTGCCCTGAAAGGAGCTGTTCAGCTCTGCATGAAAGCAATCACCTACAGCGAATACGGAAGTCCCGACGTCCTTGAGTTGACGGAGCAGCCGACGCCGAAGGTCGGGCCGGGGATGGTACTGGTCAAAGTCAAGGCGGCATCGGTTAATCCGGTGGACTGGAAGATCATGGCCGGCTACCTGGACCCAGCCATGGACCTGCAGTTCCCCGCGATTCCGGGGTGGGACGTGGCCGGCGTCGTCGAGTCGGTCGGTATCGACGCGCCGCATTTCCAGCCCGGGGACGAAGTCATTTCCTATGGCCGGAAAGACTACGTCCACGGCGGCAGCTTCGCTGAATATATCGCCTTGCCGGAACGGCTCCTTGCCCGCAAGCCCGCATCCCTGGGGTGGAACGAGTCCGCCGGTCTGCCCCTGGCGGGCCTGACGGCCTATCAAGTCCTAACCCGGCTGGCCCTCAAAGCCGGCGAGACCGTGTTGATCCATGGCGGCGCCGGCGGAGTGGGGTCCCTGGGCATCCAGATCGCCGCGGCGCTGGGCGCCAGTGTGATCGCGACCGCCTCGGAAAGGAACCACGACTTCGTGCGGTCGCTCGGGGCCGAGCCCGTCACCTACGGCGAAGGACTCACGGACCGGGTGCGCGCGCTGCGGCCCGACGGCGTCGACGTCGTCGCAGACTTCGTGGGCGGGACCCTCGAAGCCACCCTGGCTGTCCTGGCCGACGGGGGCCGCCACGCCTCCATCGCGGACGGCGAGGTGGAGCAGCACGGCGGCACCTGGATGTGGGTAAACCCCGTAGGCGCCGAGCTTCAGGAGCTCGCCGATCTGGTGGACGGGCGCGGGCTCAGGGTTGAGGTGGCGCAGACCTTCGCTCTGGCGGAGGCGGCAGATGCCTTCCGGCTCAACATGGAAGGGCACACGCGCGGCAAGATCATTATCACGGTCGACGACGTAGCGTGACACGCAGCGGCGGCCGGCTTCCGGCCGCCGCTGGTCCGCCGGCTTCAACCGAGATGGCCACGGGTATCATCGGTAACATCCGTCCCCCTGGAGAGTGGAGCAACCCATGCAGCTCGGCGCTTTTTCCATCAGCCTCGCCGTCACCGACATCGCGGCTTCTGCCGCGTTCTACGAGAAACTCGGCTTCAGCCGTTTCGGGGGCGACATCACCCAGAACTGGTTGATCCTGAAGAACGGTGAGACGGTCATCGGCCTCTTCCAAGGGATGTTTGAGAAGAACATGCTCACGTTCAACCCGGGCTGGAATCAGAACGCGGAGGCCGTGGACCCGTTCACCGATGTGCGCGAGCTCCAGCGGGAACTGAAAGCCAAGGGCACGGAGTTCCTTTCCGAGGCGGACGAGGAGACCACGGGGCCGGCGAGCTTTATGGTCCTGGATCCGGACGGCAACCCGGTTCTCATCGATCAGCACCTCTGAGCTGTGCGGGACCTGCGGACCACCGCTTACGGGCGCCGGGGTCCGGTGGTTAGCTCCGGGTCGTGAACTGTACCTGGATGCGCTTGAGCTCGGCGCGTGGAAGTACGGCTGTCACGACGCCACCACCCATTAGTTCTGCGCCGATGCCGTAGACGAACGGGTCCGTATCGACCTCCGCGCCGGGCACTTCCACTCCGTTGATGAGGACACTGACCTGATCATTGACCATCCGGTCGGTCACTGCGGGTTTGGGCAGGTCCCAGGCGTTGCCGCTCAGTCCGAGCTCCTGCCGGTACTGGTTCATGAGGATGTAGTTGACGTGATCCACCAGCAGGGATGGGCATGAGTTTCAGTCGCTCAGCCCGCTCGACACGAGGGTCGGGCGCGTCCTCGGGGAGTATTCCAGTCACTCTCATGCCACGATTATGAGGCAAAGACGGGATCGGGGGCCCATATCCGTCCACGAGATTGCCGAACGCCCACCGGTCGGGTGGGCGTTCGGCAACGGAACGGTCTGCACTGACACGTCAGATTGAAGGCATATTCCCGGGGGCCTTGCACCGGGCTGCATGAACAGTAGTTCCGACGCTGACAGCGAAGCTGAGGAACAGTGCAAGGAACCCGGCACCGACGGCGGGCTCTAACCCGTTGCGTCCTGAATCAGCGCGCCAGGTACTGCTCGTGCTGCCGGTGAGCCTCGGCCACCTCGGCGCGGATCGTGTCCACGTCCTTGGCCTTGTTGCGGTACTTTGGCTCCATCTGTTCGATCTGCCGTTCTTCTTCCAGCAGGGCGTTGTAGATACGCTCGCGCTCAGCGGGGTCAGCGGTGTATTCGAGGTCAAGGTAGCTGACGGCGTGCCGGCGGGCATTGTTGATCGCGGTCTGTGCCTTGCCTGCCTTGCTCACTAGCGACGCCACCACGGTAAAGACCAGTACGCCGATGATGACGGTCAGGGACAGGCCCGTGGTGATCTCCACGACCGGGACCGGCTGGCCGTCGTTGATGAACGGCAGGTTGTTCTCGTGCAGGGCGTGGAGCACTAGCTTGACGCCGATGAAGGCCAGGATGGCTGCCAATCCGTAGGCGAGGTAAATGAGCCGGTCCAGCAGGCCGTCGATCAGGAAGTACAACTGGCGCAGGCCCATCAGCGAGAACGCCGTGGCGGTGAAGACGATGTAGACATTCTGGGTCAGGCCGAAGATGGCCGGGATCGAGTCCAGGGCGAACAGGATGTCGGTCCCGCCGATGGCCACCATGACCAGGAGCATTGGGGTCAGGACCTTTTTGCCGTTCTCCATGGTGAACAGCTTGTCGCCGTCGTAGTGCTCGGTGGTGTGGAAGATCCTGCGGGCCAGGCGGATGATGAAGTTGTCGGCCGTGTCGTCGCCCTCAGGTTCGGGCTTGAGCAGGTTGCCGGCCGTGATCAGCAGGATCAAACCGAAGGCGTAGAAGATCCAGGCGAAGGAATTGATCAGTGCCGCGCCGAGGAAAATGAAGCCGGTGCGGGCAATGAGCGCGAACACAATGCCGAAGAGCAGTACCTTTTGCTGGTCCTCGCGCGGAACGCGGAAGCTGGCGATGATGATCAGGAAGACAAACAGGTTGTCCACCGAAAGTGCCTTCTCGGTGATGTACCCGGCGAAATACTCCGAGCCCATAACCGGGCCGCCAAAGATCAGAACGAGAACGCCGAAGATGATGGCGATGCCCACATAGAGGGCGGACCAGAAGGCCGCTTCCTTCAGCGTGGGGACGTGGGCCTTGCGGATATGGAAGAAGTAGTCAAAGGCCAGCAGGGCCAAAATGACAACAACGGTGATGCCCCAGATCAGGGGAGAAACAGTCAAGGGGTTCCTGCTTTCGTAGGGTGGGTACCAGAGAGCTTCATAAGTCTCTCCGCCCGCCGTCCGGCTGGCCGCTGCACCCGGCCAGGCATCGGTGCCTGACGTGTTGACGATTGCAGCGCTTCGGAATACTCCCCTACGCTTTGTCATTCTAACCCGGGATTGGGGCCAGAGACGAATCCGCACGGCTGACTCAAACGCCCTGTCCCGCCGTCGTCCGCTCAGTGTGCCGCAAAACTCTTAGAAGCGGTCGGCCGGCGGCAGGGCAATGTAGAAGCCGAAATAGCCGCTTCTAAATCCTCATTGTGGTGGCTGCCCAACTGCGCCACTATGTTCGTATGAACGCTGAAACACCGAAGGCGGCGGAGCTGAACCTTCCCCAGGCCTTCCTCCTTCTGGCAACGAACGACCAGGACGGCAAACCTGTTGTGCCGGTGTACGCACTCAGGACCACTGTGGCAGGGGCAATCCTGGCCGAGCTGGACCTGATCGGTGCAATCGGGCTGCAGGGGAAGCACGTCAGGGCTACCGGCACCGCCCCGCAAACGGACTTCCAGCACGAGCTGGAACTCATCCGTGGCAAATCACGGCCCCACACTCCCAAGCGGTGGGTCTCCATGCTGGAGGGCCGCGCCGAAGTGCAGCGTGTCTACGAGCGGATGGCGGCACTGGGCATCGTGGAACACGTCGGCGAAAAGCGCCTGGGTGTGTTCCGGACCGTGCGGTACCCGGAGAAGGACCACGCTCCGGAGGCGGCGCTCCTGAAAAAGGTCCAGGCCGCACTCAGCGGTGCGCCGTCCGATCCCGTGGCGTCCGGTGCCGAGGCGCCCGGTCCCGGTGCGGCCGAACCCACGAAGCCTGAATCCTCACCGTCCGGTCCCGGGACGCTTGAGGCCACGGCGCCCGAGGCCAGTGCGCCCGGGGCCGCGAAGCCTGATGCCAAGGCGCCCGATGCCAGGACCACGGCGCTGATCGCCCTGCTTCAGGCCGCCGGGCTGCTCGGCAAGCTCTTCCCGGCCGCTGATCGAAGCCGCGTTATGGTGCTGACGACCGGCTATTGGCCGTCCCGCGCGGTGGAGGACGAACTTCGTATGATCAGGCTTGCGGAGGAAGAAGCCGCAACCCTATGATGCTGGCTGAAATCGCCGGACCCGGTTTGTATTCCCGGCCACAGCCAAGTCCGAGTTAGCGCTGCGGCGGATCCAGAGGGAGTGGAACCATGGGCTGGTCGTTGGCGGTGAGGTCTATGCCGAGATCCTTCGCGAAAACGAGCCTCGTCTCTTTGTAGATTCCGGGGTGGTTCTCGTCCAGCTCGAAGACACGCGCACCGCGCAGCCGGTTCCGTTCCGGGCCGGGAAGTCCGTAGGCACCGAATCCGGTTCCGGGTGCATAGCCGAGCTGAACACCGTAGTAGTTGCCCACGTAGGTGTTGACGTGATCGTGCCCCACGAAGTAACCGGCCACATCCCCTCGTTCCAGGAAGGCGTTGAACAGGCCCGAGTTGATGGGCCCGGGGCACTCGTCCTCGTTCCGTTCGCCCACTATGTTGTGCCTCGTGACCGCCCGCGCGTGATCTGAATCCGTTCGCGAGTCGAGGCTGGCGAACCACATGTTGCGGTGCTCATGAAGCGCAATATGGCCCCACATCAGGGAAGGGATCTTCTTTCCGTACTTTTGCTCTGCTGCGATCGATTGATTCCGGTACCACATGACCTGGTCCATGCGCACCCAGTCCCAGTCCGGGTAGCCCTCGAAGTTCTGACCGTCGATGCTGTCGGGGGCATATCGGCCAGTGTCGATGAGCCAGAGGCCAAAGGCAGGGGCTTTTGACCGGGAGGATTGAACGAGCAGCTGCGAGTTGGATGTACCGGTGAGTCCCGGCGTGGAATCGGCGTTCACATTGAACTGGTAGGTCTGCAGGAATTCAAGCATTTTGGCTTCGGTCATTCCTGTTCGCTGCACCGAATCTTCGTCGTGATTGCCGAAGGTTACGGCCCAGGGGATCTGCCGGCGTTCCATGGGCTGGACTACGTGGTTGAGTGCTTGTTTGACCTCCAGTTCGGAGTCGCATCCTCCATTGATGACATCGCCGTTGATGACCACAAAGTCCGGCTTTTCCGTGTCGAGGGTCCGGTCCATAAGTTCGATGGTGCGACGGTCCGTCTGCTCGTCGTCTTGGGTGTCGTTGAACTGAACAATCTTGAATGCGCCGTCCGGGCGAAAGACAAGCGTCGGCTTTGGTGCCTTCGCGCCCGGTGCTGCCACGCTCGCGGTTCCCGTGGACGCTGTGATTCCCAATGCCCCAAGCACTCCGGCAGCAGCCAACGCCGCCCGCCTGCTGAGTTTGGGCTGGTGGATACTCGTCGTCATCGCGACCTCTCGTCATCACTGATACGGCCTCGATGCCGGCCGCTGGCCTGTCGAGACGGTACAAGACAGAAGCGTCCAGTCCTGAAACAAACAGTGAACGCACGATTTAGGCCTGTGACGACGAGCACTGCGCGGGGTCGCGGCTGCCCGTCAGTCTGTCGGCTGATGTGCGACGACGACGGCGGGGATGTCCTTGACGCTGTCCAGAATGTGGTGGTGGGGGTACTGTTCCAGCGAGGTTCGGCTCAGCTTTCCGGTGAGCACCCCGACCGCCATGGCGCCAGCCCGGGTTGCGGCCAGCAGGTCGTTGGCCGTGTCGCCGGCGGCCAGAACCTCCCGGACGTCCTGGACACCGGTGAGTTCCATGGCGCGGTGGATCATGTAGGGCGCGGGCCGGCCCGCGGCCACCTCATCCGAACAGACCACCGCGTCCAGCACGAGGCCCCCGATGGCGGCGTTCCGGCCATCGCCCGCCACCCTCCAGCCCAGCCCCTCGAGCAGCGGTTCCGCCACGTCGCGGGAGAACCCGGTGGTCAGGGCGACCTTGATCCCGCGACCCTGCAGCTCGCGGATGGCATCCTCGACGCCGCCAAGTGCTTCCGGCGGATTGGCTGCATAGGAATCCGCCAGCAGCTGCTTGAACCGGGCGAAGGCGCCCCGGACGATGTCGGGGGTGGGTGTTCCGCCGCCGCGTTCGATCAGTGCGGTGATGGCTTCGACCTTGTCGGCCCCCATCCATTCCTGTACAGCCTCATCGGTGGTGCTGGAGCCGGTTTCTTCAACTGAACGGGCCAGCGCCGCGTAGACATCGCCGTGTTCATCGATGGTGGTTCCTGCCATGTCGCAGGCGACGAGCTTAATCATGGGTTCCTCTGGCACTTTCTGCGTGAACACGGACCAGCGATGCCCGCCGGTCCACGGTGTTGTCAATGGTGAAATTGGTCAGGGACGGCAGATAGCAGTCCTCCGAATACTCAAGGGGCTGCCCGTCCGCGGATGAAGTGAGCCGGCGTTCGCGCAGCAGGGGAGTGCCGGGGACCTGGTCCAGCAGTTCCGCGTCCTCTTGGCTGGCCGCCACCGCGTCAATCGTGTGCCGGGCGCCGTGCAGATCCACGCCTTTCGCCTTCAGGAACGCGAAAATAGAGCCTGAGTCCGTATCGAAGTCAAAGAGCAGCCTGCCCACCTCCGGTACAAAGCTGGTGCGTTCAATCATGGCCGGCGCCCCGTCCAGGAACCGGACCCGCAGTACCTCGACTACCTTGCTGCCGGCATGGAGGCCCAGGTGTTCAGCGGCCTCGATGCCGGGCTCTCGCAGGGCTACCTCCAGGGTCTTCTGCCCGGGAACTTTCCCGATGCCAAGAGCCCACTCGGTGAAGGAGTTGAATGTGGAGAAGGACTGCGACGGTACGGCGGTCCGGACCATGGGAGAGCGTCCCCGGCCGCCGGTAAGGACACCTTCGGCCCGCAGGGCGGCCAGCGCCTGGCGGATGGGTCCCCGGGAGGTTCCGAACTCCCGGCACAGCTCGGCCTCGCTGGGCAGCTGAAAGCCCGGAGGCCAGGAACCATCCGAGATCCTGCGCATGAATTCCCCGCTGAGCCGGAGGTGTAGGGGCGCGTTCTGCCGTGTGCTCACAACTTGATAATACAAGTTGCCGCCAATAGATTCCCCTGAAAACAGAGGATCAAGGTGAATTTGACGTAAATAGAAGTCGAAGAAAGCAAAGTCTTCATTAACTTGTATATACAACTCCCGTTGTGGCTTGCTTCCCTCTTCCGGGACGTCCAGTGTCGACCTTGTGAACAAGCAAACGACTGAACCCCTGCACGCTTCTGCGGTGCCCGGCGGCGCCTACGCCGTCTCGGATGTTGTCATCGTTGGAGCCGGAATTATCGGCCTCGCCCATGCCGCGCACGCCGTGGCCAATGGCCTCAGCGTCACGGTCCTGGAGCGCGACCACCAGGCCGTCGGTGCATCAGTGCGCAACTTCGGCCATTGCTGCATCACCGCGCAATCCGGTGAGCTGTACGAACTGGCGCAGACCTCCCGGAAGTACTGGCTCGAATTTGCCCAGCGGGCGGGATTCTGGGCCGCCGAATCGGGCGCGGTGGTCCTGGCCCGCACAGCCGCCGAGATGGAGGTCCTCAAAGAACTCGCCGCCATGCGTGAACCCTGGCAGGTTGCGCTGCTCTCCCCGGAAGAGACCCGTTCCCGTCTGGCAGGGAAGCCCGGCGCCGCTCCCTCCGGAGCGGACCAGGCGGACATTGCTGGAAGCACGGCCGCACCCACCTGGCCGGGACTCCTGGGCGGCGCGTTTCTGCGCGACGACCTGCGGGTGGACCCCCGGGCCACCGTCGCTCAGTTGGCAGACTGGCTGGGCCGGCAGCCGGGTGTAGAAATCCGCTGGAGTACGTCCGCCCTGGACTTCGGCCAGGACGCTGCCGGGACCGTCACGGTGCACACCTCGCGTGGAGAGGTCCGCGGCAGGCAGGTCCTGGTGTGCGTGGGGCACGATGTGGATTACCTGTTCCCCGAGCTGGCCGCCGAGCACCGTATTGAACGCTGCTCCCTGCAGATGTCGCTTGCGGCGCGTCCGGCCGGCATGGACCTGGTTCCGGCAGTGCTGACGGCCACCTCCATGCTCCGCTACCCGGCCTTCACCGAAATGCCCGCCGCGGCCGCGCTGCGCGCTGAAGTCCGGGACACCCGCCCGGAACTGCTGGACATTGGCGCCAACATCATGTTTACCCAACGCCCCGACGGCAGCCTCATCCTGGGCGACTCCCACCACTACCACCAAACCGCTGCGCCCTTCCTCGACGAACCTGTCACCGCAGCCGTCAATGAGGAAATCGCCCGGACCATCGGCGCGGAACTTGAAGTCATCCAGCGCTGGCAGGGTGTTTACGCCTCCAGCGACGTCGGACCATTGCTGGAGCGCGAAGTCCTGCCCGGGGTCACCGTCATCTCCGTGACCTCCGGCGTCGGGATGACGCTGTCCTTCGGGCTTGCCCACCGCACCATCGCCCGCCTCTTTTGACACCCTCACCCGCTCCCTGCCACCGCATCCCAAGGAACCCCATGAAAACGATCCTCATCGGAACTGCCGCCGCCGTCGCCGCCTTACTGGCGCTGACTGCCTGCGGCGGCAACGCCCAATCGGCGCCGGACACGGCAAGCGCCACCTGTCCCGGCGGCGAAATCAAGTTCGGCATCGAGCCCTACGAAGACCCGGCAAAACTCAAGCCCGCCTATGACGTCCTCGCCGCGGCGCTCGAAAAGAAGCTGAACTGCCCGGTCAAGGTCCAGGTAGTGGAGGACTATGCCGCCGAGGTGCTGGCGATGCGCAACGGCAAAATGGACCTGGGCCAGTTCGGACCCCTGGGATACGTGTTCGCGAGCCAGCAGGCCGGGGCTGAGCCGCTGGTTTCCTTCGGCACCGCGGAGAGGCAACTGAGTACGTACACCGCCGGTATCTGGGTAGCCAAGGACAGCCCCATCACGGATATCAAGGGCCTCAGGGGCAAGTCCCTGGCGCTGGGCAGCGTGGGGTCCACGTCAGGGGATGTCCTTCCCCGTTTCGGGCTGCGCGAAGCAGGCATCGCCGATGCAGACCTCAAGATGGACTACACGGGCGGCCACCCCGAAGCACTTCTTGCCCTGAAGCACGGCAAGACGGAGGCCGCGGAAATTAACTCCCAGACCCTGGCCACTGCCGAGGCTGCCGGCACATTCACAAGGGAGGACTTCCGCCGCATCTGGACCTCGGACCCCATCCCCAACGACCCCATCACGGTCCGTGGCGACGCCGATCCGGCCTTCAAGGAAGCCGTCAAAGCAGCGTTCCTGGACCTCGATCCGGCAGACGTCGCCAAGGTGGGCGAGTTCCTCGACGTGACACCTCCGGGTCCCCTTCTGCCGGTGACCAAGGAGAACTACGCGCCGCTGTTTGACCTGGCCAGGACCATGGACCTTTCCGACGAGGATCTCTGATGCAGCCGCTACTGAGCGTCAAAGGACTGGACAAGTCCTTCGCGGGCCGGACCGTACTCAACGGCGTCGACTTCAGCCTGCGCGCAGGTGAACTGGTCGCTTTCCTGGGCGCCAACGGCTCCGGCAAATCAACCACCCTGCGCTGCGCCATGGGCATCTCCCGGCCCGACGCCGGCAGCATCAGCATCGACGGCGTGGATCTTTCGACGCTGCAGGGCCGCGCGCTGCAGCACGCCAGCCAACGCACGGCCATGATCTTCCAGAAGATCCACCTTGTCCGGCGCCGCACAGCCCTGGATAACGTTTGTGCCGGCGCCCTTGCAAGAATCCCCACCTCGCGATCGCTGAGCCCACTGTTTTTCCCCGCCGGCATCCGGCAGGAAGCACTGGAATGCCTGGACCGGGTGGGGCTGGCGGACCGCGCCCTGGACCGGGTAAGCCGGTTGTCCGGCGGCCAGCAGCAGCGTGTTGCCGTTGCCCGTGCCCTCTGCCAGCGCGCGGACATCGTCCTGGCCGACGAGCCCGTTTCCGCCCTGGATCCGCACGCCGCCGAACAGGTCATGGCCCTGCTCCGCGACCTGGCCCACAATCAAGATCTTGCTGTTGCTGCCGTCCTGCACCAGCCTGACCTGGCGCTGCGGTACGCTGACCGGTCCATCGGACTGCTCAACGGAACAATCGCCTTCAACCAGGTCTCCGCCGACGTCAGCCCCGAGCAGCTGGACGAGCTCTACGCTCCCGACCGGAGGCTTGCGGCATGAACCAGGAAACCTCCATCCCCGGCGCGGCGGAAGTCCGCGCGGATGCCCGGCTGCTGAAGAAGCCCACACGATGGGTGACGACGGCGGGCGTCACTGCCGCCGTCGTCGGCCTCCATCTGTTGGCCTTTCAAGGGACGGACTTCCAGCCCGGGCTACTCGTGGACGGGTGGAAGGGCATGGCAGCATTCGTCGGCGATGCGTTCCCGCCGGACCTCGACTGGGCCAAGACCATCAAACCCGGGCTTGACGCCACGCTGGTCACGCTGTGGATCGGGCTGCTGGGCACCACGCTGTCGGTGCCGTTCGCCCTGCTCCTAGCTGTGCTGGCAGCCAACACCACCACGCCGCACCGGCTGGTCTATCAGGCGGCGCGCTCGGTGCTGTCCTTCTTCCGGGCCGTGCCGGACATCGTGTTTGCGCTGATCTTCGTCACGGCCGTGGGACTTGGACCGTTCGCGGGCGTGCTGGCCCTGATCTGCCACAATACCGGCGTGATGGGCAAGCTGTGGGCGGAATCCATGGAGGAGATCGACGCCGGCCCGCAAGAGGCGCTGCGCACGGCGGGGGCCAGCCGCATCCAGCAGGTGGCCAACGCAACGCTTCCCATGGTGGTACCGCAATTCGTGGGCTTGCTGCTGTACCGCTTCGACGTCAACGTCCGTTCATCGCTGGTCCTGGGCCTGGTGGGCGCCGGCGGAATCGGCCTCCTCATCAACCAGGCCATCAAATCCTTCCGCTTCGATGCCATGCTCACCCACATCATCATCGTGCTCGTCCTGATCATCGTTGTGGACCAGTTCTCCGCCTGGATCCGGCGCCGCCTGGCGGACTAAGCAGCGCACTGGACCTGCCTCCGCGGACGGCTCCCCGGCGGCCCCGGCGCCCCTTCACCCGGCATTCACCCGCGATCCATGTACAGGCTCTCCCTCGTCCAGCCGGCCCCGATAGATTTCCGGACATGGACATTTCACGCAGATCCCTCATCACTGCCGGCCTGGGGGCAGGCCTTGTCATCGCCGTCCCGGGGACCGCCATGGCCGTTCCATCAACCGCGGCCGACTCCGGCCTCAGGACCGATCCGTTCACGCTGGGCGTCGCTTCCGGCGAGCCCTGGCCGGACGGTTTCGTTATTTGGACGAGGCTGGCACTTGACCCGCTGGCCGAGGACGGCCTGGGCGGCATGCCGTCCCGCAGCGTCCAGGTCGCCTGGGAAGTGGCGGAGGACCCCCGGATGGAAAAGATCGCCGCACGCGGCAGTCAGAGCGCTGTCATCGACGAAGGCCACTCCGTCCACGTCGAACTGCGCGGGCTGAAGCCCGGCAGGGAATACTACTACCGTTTCCGTGCGGGCCGCCATATCAGCCCCACCGGCCGGACACTCACCAGCCCGGCCCGGCATGAGACGCCGGCATCCCTGGCCATGGCGTTCGCCAGCTGCGCCCAATACGAGCACGGGTATTTCACGGCGTACAAGCGCCTCGCCGAGGACCACCCTGACCTCGTCCTGCACCTGGGGGACTATCAGTACGAATACAAAGCCAACTCCTACGTTTCCGCCGGCGGGAACGTCCGCGACCACCAGGGCCCGGAGACGGTAACCCTGGCGAACTACCGGCAGCGCCACGCACAGTACAAATCCGACGCCGATCTGCAGTCAGCGCACGCGGTGGCGCCCTGGCTGGTGGTCTGGGACGACCATGAAGTGGACAACAACTGGGCGGACGAAATTCCGGAGAACAGCGATCCTGCGCAAATGAACGATACCCGCGAGAGGTTTGTGCAGCGGAGGGCAGCCGCGTTCAAGGCCTACTACGAAAACATGCCCTTGCGTGCATCATCCGTCCCGTCCGGGGCAGACATGAAGATCTACCGCCGCGTGCAATGGGGCCAGCTCGCCAACTTCCACATGATGGATACGCGGCAGTACCGCGACGACCAACTGGCCGGCGACGGCTGGAAGAAAAACGTCCAGGCTCGCCTGGACGAAGCCCGCACCATTACCGGAGCCGAGCAGGAGCAGTGGCTGCTGGACGGATTCCGGAACTCGAACGCCCGCTGGGATGTCCTGGGCCAGCAGGTGTTTTTCGCCGAGCGTGACCGCAACCAGGCCGCGGATATCGACGACGTCTCGATGGACGGCTGGGACGGCTACGCGGCCTCACGCCGTCGCATCACCCAGGGCTGGGTGGACGCGAAGGTGCGCAACGCCGTCGTACTGACAGGCGACGTCCACCGCAACTGGGCCAACGACGTCAAGGTGGACTACAAGGACCCGGCTTCCCCTGTCGTCGGGTCCGAGCTGGTCTGCACGTCCATAACGTCCACCGGGAACGGCTCAGGCTCTACCGCGGATCCGGTCATGGCCTGGAACCAGCACCTCAAGTTCTACAACGACCAGCGGGGCTACGTGAACACCCGGATCACCAAAAACTCATTTCAGGCGGACTTCCGGGTCCTGGACTACGTCACCGAGGCAGGCTCTCCGGTGGGCACCAAAGCCTCCTTCGAGATCCAGGACAGCGTCCCGGGCCTGCAGCCCCGCGGCTAGGAACGCCGGAAGCGGCAGGCAGGCGGCGGAGTTCGCGGCTCCCGCGGCGGAGGTTTAGGGCTTAACGGACGACGGCGGGAGGTGGTTGCCTCCCGCCGTCGTCCGCTTCTTCCTGCTACAGGTTGACCGTTTCGAGGTTGGCTTCGCCGTGGTTGAGGCTGAGGGTGAACGTGTTGGGGCCGCTGGCGTGGACGGCGATGTTGCTCTTGGCGGTGTTGTGCCGGACCGAGAGGTCGTGCACGAGGGCGTCCAGCTCGTGGTGCATGGTGGAGCGGTCCCAGAGCTTGTGGGTTACGGAGTTGGCAGTTTCAAACGTCATTGTTGAGTGCTTCCATTCAGAAATCCGGATGTCCGGCTGCCGCACCGATGCGGAGCCGCCGTAGGGCCAAACCAGGAACGCCCGAGGCTTTGGGCGGCTCTGCGAGCTCACCGGTTTGGCCTCATTGCGTCCACCAGGATGGGTAAAACGTCGCCGCTGGTCCACTGCCTCGGCTTGGCGTCGGAGCGGTCAGGGCTGCTGCGGCGGGGAAATTGCGTTCCCTGCCGTGCCTTTCCATAGTGCACAGCCCGGCGCGGGTGTCTCAAGCTGATTTGGCATTTTTGCCCGTGAGTCTCATCACAGCCGGCCGGCTGCAAAAAAAGCGACGACAGCGATGGGGCCGATCCTGCAGCACATCGGCACCGTGACGGGCGCGCGTTTTTCGGCGCCCACGCCCGTGCCCCGCCGTGTGTCCGCCGGTGTCTCAGCTCGGCAGATAGGCGCCGGCGGTCTCTGCCTCGGCCACGGTATTTCTTCCCGCGGCTTTGGCAGCGTACAGGGCGACGTCGGCCTCGCTCAGCAGCTGTTCGCTGCTGACGCGGTGTCCGGATGAGTAGGCCGATATGCCTGCACTCATGGTCAGGACGCCGAGGGGGCCTCCGGAGTGCAGAATTCCCAGGGCCTGGACCGCCGCCCTTGCCCGTTCCATGGCCATTCGGGCCCCGGACATCGTCTGGTTGTGCAGGATCAGGAGGAACTCCTCCCCTCCGTAGCGGTAGACGCCGTCGCTGGTCCGGGCATGGCCGGCGAGTGAGTCCGCGACGGCCTGCAGCGCAGCGTCACCGGCGGGATGTCCGTAGAGGTCGTTATAGCTCTTGAAATTGTCGACGTCGCAAAGGGCGACGCAATAGTCCCGCCCGTACCGCTCGCTGCTGTTGTGCAACTGTTCGATGTCTTCGGAGAGCTTGAGCCGGTTGGAGAGCTTGGTCAGCGGATCCCTGCGTGCCTGGTCGGCCAGGGCGGTGCGGTAGCGGGCGAGGTCCGTGTGCAGCGACGTCACCCTGAGGGCCACGAGAAGGCGGGTATGAAGTGTGAAGGGGTCGAGGGGCTTGGTCACGTAGTCGTCAGCCCCGGCCTCTAGCCCTGCCAGGACATCGTCCTGCGACCCGTGCGAGGTCACCAGGACAAGGTACGTGTACGAGTCCTTTTCGGTGGACCGGATGGCCCGACACAGAGCCAGCCCGTCCAGCCCCGGCATTTTCAGGTCGGTCACCACAACCTCCGGCCGGTGGCTCTGGAACAGCTCCCAGGCCGCGTCGCCATCGGCGGCGACAATGCATTCGTGTCCGGACTGCTCCACCGCTGCCTTCGCGACCAGCCGCGAAACGTAGTCGTCGTCCGCTACCAGGACCTTCATGGCGTCTCCGCCAGTGCATCGCCCAGCGCCGCGTCGACGAGGGTGAGTTCTGCTTCGAGCCGCGTCATCAGGTCCGGGTGGTCGTGATCCGGGGTACCGGCGTTGCATTCAAGTTGGTGGCAGAGCGCCGCCGCCCGATTGGCGCCGATGCTGGCCGCGGCGCCCTTGAGCTTGTGGGCGGCCTCTCCGAGGGCTTCGCCGTGACCGTCATCGAGTGCCCGGCGCAGGGAGTCCAGGCTGGGTTGAATGTCCTGCCGGAAGGCTTCGGCGGCCTGGGGCAGCAGGCCGTGCCCGTCCGGTGCGCCGAGCGCCCGAAGGATCGTCAGCCTGGCCGGGTCGAGGACGGGCTCTCCTTCGCCGGGCGGCGGGACAGGGGGGATCCATCGAGCGAGTACTGCCTCCAGTTTGGCCAGATCCACCGGCTTGGAGAGGTAGTCGTCCATGCCTGCGCTGGTGCACCGTTCGCGGTCCTCGTCCAGGGCGCCAGCCGTCATGGCGATGATCGGCAGCCGGCGGCCGTTCCCGTCCCGGGCCCGGATGGCCCTGGTGGCCTCGAAGCCGTCCATGACCGGCATATGGCAGTCCATGAGCACGGCTGCGTACCGGACTTTCCCGGTGGCGGCGACAGCCTGTGAACCGTCGTCGACCAGGTCAACCTGGTACCCCAGCTTCGCGACCATGCCCCGCGCCACAAGCTGATTGACTTCGTTGTCCTCGACGACGAGGATCAGGCCGCGTGAGGGCTCGCTGTTTTGCGCGGGCCCCGTGCGGGCAACTGCTCGCCCGGACACGGCCCCGGACGCCGCTCCGGAGGGGGCGGCCACCAGGCGCATGAGCCGGTCGAAAAGCGCCGAGCTGCGCACAGGTTTGGTGAGCCATTCCCGGATGCCGGCCGCGGCAAGTTCCGCCCGGTCGACCTGCATGGTGGAGGTGAGCATTATCATCCGGGCGGACACCGCAGCTCCCTCGGTGCTGAGGGTGCGGGCAAGCTCCAGCCCGTCCATGTGGGGCATGCACATGTCCAGGACGGCGATGTCGTAGGGCCGCCCGGCGGCTTCCTCGGCCCTGGACCTGACCAGGGCCTCCTGGCCCCCCGTGACGGTGTCAGGTTTCATTCCCCAACCCGCCAGTTGCGATTCCAGGACCAGCCGGTTGGTCGCATTGTCGTCCACAACCAGCACCCGGAGCCCGGCAAGCAGGTCCGGCGGGAGTGCGGCGGGAGCCGGGGCAGCCGGCGCCACAGGCAGCGGGATGGCGAACCAGAAGGTGCTTCCCTGGTCCAGGGCGCTCGAGACACCGATTTCCCCGTCCATGGCCTCCGTGAGCCGACGCGAGATCGCCAGGCCGAGGCCGGTTCCGCCGAACCGGCGGGTGGTGGACGCGTCGGCCTGTGAGAAGGATTCGAACAAGCGGTCGTGATCGGCAGCGTCGATCCCGATCCCGGTGTCACGGACTTCGAAGCGCACCATGACGCGGCCGGCGTTCGCCTGGACAATATGGACGCGGACGGCCACCTCGCCGGAGGCGGTGAATTTCACGGCATTGGAGGCCAGGTTCAGCAGGATCTGGCGGATGCGGCCCGCATCGCCCACTAGCCGCGCCGGGACGTCGTGGTGGCAGTAAGCGATAAGCTCCAGCCGTTTGGCCTGCGCCGGTTCGGCCAGGAGCACGGCGACTTCTTCGACGAGCACGCGCGGATCGAACGGGGCGGGGTCCAGATCAACCTTGCCTGCCTCGAGTTTCGAGAAATCCAGGATGTCGTTGATCAGCGTCAACAGGGCTTCGCCGGCGCCCTTCACGCCGTCGGCATACTGACGCTGCGTCTCATCCATGTCCGTCTCCAGCAGCAGCGAGGTCAAACCGATGACGCCGTTCATGGGAGTACGGATTTCATGACTCATCGTCGCCAGGAACTCTGATTTGAGCCGGCTCGATTCCTCCGCCGCCTCGCGGGCCACCAGCAGCTCCGCTTCGGCTGCCCGGCGGGCGGTGATGTCCTGGGCAATCGTCGCTATCCCGCGGACGCCATGCTCGCCCCGGATGGGTGACACGGTCATCGAAACAGGCAGCACGGACCCGTCTTTCCTGACACGTTCGCTCTCGTAGCTGCAGCCATCCCCGCTGTCGAACACTCCCTTGATGGTGGCCAACTCGGACTCTCGATCATCCTCGCGCATGATGAACCCGCGGTTCCGGCCGATCGCCTCGGAGGCCTCGTAGCCGTAGAGCCGTTGCGCCCCGGGGTTCCAGATGGTGATCAAACCGTCGCTGTCCGAGCCAAGGATTGCGTCGTCCGAGGAATTGACGATCGCGCCCAGACCTTCAAGTTGCGCGGTGCGCTCTGCCACCTTCGATTCAAGATCACGGGTCAGTGTGACGTTTTGGTAGATAATGACAAACTGGCGCGCCGCGACCAGCACCACCACGGTCAGCCCGGTGAGCAGGAGGAACGGATCGTCTTCCTGCCGGAGACGGGCCGGGGACACCAGGATCGCGCCGGCCACGGGGAGATAGGGCAACAGTTCCATCGCCAGTGTGTAGACGCGCCGGTCAGACCGGCTTCGCTTCGTGTGCCGGGCGAACGGAGCCAGTGCTATCAGCAGGAACGCGGAGAACCACCCCGCTGCCAGCGGCGTTCCGGTCACCCCGGTGGCGCCTTCGAAGGTCAGCCTCACGAATACGCTGTCGGTCAGCGCCAGGACAAGGAGGCCGCCGCCCAGGCAAAGCCACCGCAGCCGGCCTTCGGGCGCACTGCGCATGGTCAGCACCAGAACCAGCGAACCGATGACGACATCAACGATCGGGTAGGCCACTCCGGTGAGGTGGGCGAGAAAATCCTGGCCGTCGGGCCGGGAGACCGGTCCAAGGACCGTGGCCCAGCTGATGAACAGCACGGCACTCGCGATGACCGCCGCGTCCAGCAGTGTACGCATGAGGGCGACGCCGGAGCCCTGGGTGCGCGGGAAGGAAAACAGGGCGATTGCCGCCGGTACCGCGTAGCCGAGAAATGCGGCGTCGGCCAGCGACGGGAAGGGATAGACGTTGTTTTGGGTGAGGCCGAAGAAGGTCCAGACGGCCTGCCCGGTTGCCCAGAGGGAGGTCGCGGCGGTCATGAACCGCCAGCCCCGTGCGTTTTCGCCGGGGCGCCGGGCAGCACTCGCGCAGCTTGCCACTGCGACGAGCGCGGCCAGCAGAACGGCGAAATTAGCGACCGTCAGCGCCAGTGGTGTGCCCGCGTTAGCGGCCAGGAATCCTGCCAGGGCTGCTACCGCCGTGCAGGCGGCAGCGATCAGCCAGCGTACGGGCACGCTACGGGACGCGTTCATGAGCGTCGCAGCGAAGCGACGGCCGGAACGCAGGGAAGGCCAGGCTGCGCTGCCCAGGCTGCCATCCCGGCACCGGCGTAGTCTGTCGATTCCCCCGGGAAATCACAGGGCGCGGCCCGCTTGACCCCGGCGGTTCCGGCCTGTCGAAGAGCTAACATGCATTTCCCAGCTGCCGGTCTATTCATAATGGACATGGTGAATCTACCGTCCCACACCGGGCAGAAACGCGTCCGGCGCGTTCGCGCAGGAAAACCGAAGGATCTTCATAGCATCCCTGTGGCTTTTCCCGCCGCCGGATATGCTCCCGAATGGACTGGCCGATCCGGGACCAGGCCCGCGCCACGATGACCCAGGGTCTACGGGACCGCGGCAGTGGCGGCAGCGGTCTGGGCGTACCTGTTCTTCATTGTTCTCGAAGGGCGCTCCCCGGTCATGCTGATCGTGGGAACGGTTCTGGGCCTGCTCTGCCACTCTTTTATGTACGGGCCCCAGGCAGCTTTCGTTGTTGAGCAATTTACGCCGCGGCTCCGCTCCACCGGCAGTTCGCTCGCTTACACCTTCGCGGGAATCATCGGCGGCGCCATCGCCCCGTTTATGTTCACCCTGCTCCTGAGCACTTTCCACAGCTGGCTGCCGGTCGCAATCTACGTCAGCGTTGCGTGCCTGTTGACCCTGGTGGGCCTTGCCCTCGGACGGGACTCCAATGTTGCCGAGGACGAGGAGTACCTGCAGTCCTCAGATGAAGTTGTGGAAAGCGTGACCCGATGAATCAGGCTCACGCCGGGGTGGCACCCTCCGAAGCCCGCTTGCAATTCCGCGACGGTCTGGTCACGCACACCTCCGGATGGAGCGACGGCTACGCCCAGGCGAATCTGATCGCGGTGACAGCCGACTACACCGACGAATTCATCGAATTCTGCCGTCTTAATCCCAAGGCCTGCCCCGTCATCGACGTCCTTCCGGCCGGACAGTATGAAAGCGTCCTCGCCCCTGGCTCTGACATCCGCAGTGATATCCCCGCCTACCGCGTGTGGGAGGACGGCAAAATCGTTGCGGAAGTTCCTGACGTTGCTTCGCTCTGGCGCGACGACATGGTAGCCGTACTCATTGGCTGCAGCTTCACGTTTGAAGCCGCACTCGCCAACGAGGGGATCCCGCTTCGCCACACCGAAACCGGCCGCAACGTCCCCATGTACCGCACGAATGTGCAGTGCACGCCGGCCGGCCGAATCCACGGTCCCATGGTCGTTTCCATGCGTCCGATGCTGCCCGGGCTGGTTGAAGCGGCCATAAGGGTGACTTCGGAGGTGCCGAAGGTCCACGGCAGCCCGGTTCACATCGGATCACCTGGGGATCTTGGCATCGCGGATATCACCCGCCCCGATTTCGGAGATCCGGTGGAGATCCGGCCGGGGGAAGTGCCGGTCTTCTGGGCCTGTGGCGTGACGCCGCAGAGCGCAGTGATGGCATCCAGACCCTCCTTCGCGATCAGCCATGCTCCCGGGCACATGTTCATCACTGATGTTCCCGAAAGCAGCTACCGAGAATCAGCAGGAGAATAGCCCGTGAAGAAGAGGATCCCGCCGGCCGAGAAGATGGCCCGAAGGGCAATAGGGCCATCGGGGCCGCGGCAGCAGGCGACCGGCACGCACTGCGAGCTGTCCGGCGTCTGGCAGAGCCCCGCTGGAGTGAACATCGTGTTACACGAGGGCCAGCTCCTCCCGAGTGATACCGGCAGAGAATGCGTGTGGACACATGTCGGCTTCCCGGCAAGCACATCCGATTCCCGTGATGCCTGGTTGGCAACTCCGGAGCATCACAGACTGTAAGTGCCGCAAGACGCCAGCGGACGACGGCGGCGCCTCCCGCCGTCGTCCACTAGCGTTTTAGTTCGGTCATCTGGCGGATGCGCCTGACGCCCAAGGTGAGGGCTATGGGAGCCGCGATGGTCGCAGCAGGCTGGGAGCGCCGGCGCGTTCTTGGTCGAGGGGCACCCGGCTGATCAGCACGGCCGGCCCACGGTGCAGTATGCCGTCCGAAAGCGGCTGGCAGCGAACACCTCCTCGCCCGCGCATGGCGGCGTGCGCGCCCGGGGCGAGCATCCGGTCCATCCAGGCACATGGGTGGGCAGGCCGTCCGGCCCTGAGCCGCACCAGATCTCCGCGCGTTTCCAGCGCGAATTCCGTGCCAAGCAGCGGAGCCAGGTGTGCCCCTCTGAGGACCACATTGCGCCGCGTCAGGAGGGGGTCAAACGGTGCCGTCCGCAGCTCCGCGGCCATAGCTTCGAGAGCCTCGATGGCGATCAAAGTGACGGCGGCATCCATATGCGCGGCCTTGCCGAAGAACCGATCGCCGACGATGCCCTTGCCGGCCACCAGCTCGACTCGCTCGGCGTCTGCCGTGGGGACCTCAGCTGCGCCCTCGCGCGCGCGGCCGAAGTATGCGTGCGCGGGGGACACGAGCAGATGCAGGACCTCGACGTCGTACCTGTAGCTTTCCGTCATGGGCTAAAACTATCCTCCATTGCAGTCACGGAGTGGGCACCCGAGACAATTGCGCTGCGCTTGTCGCATCGCGCTGCGCAAAATACCCTGTGCTACGCGAATGCCCGTAGCGCAGGGTATTTTGCGCAGCGAGGGCGCAGTTGCGCAGCGAAAATCACGCCGCCGCTTACCCCGAAGCGTCAGTCAGGGCTGCGGAACCCGCTGCACGTCCATGGCAGCCGACAGATACGGCCCGGATCCGGGTCCGTCCCGGCTGCCCATCGTGGCCATCCTTGCGGTAGCGTGCGACGAATTGCTGTCATGAACTACTACAGCCCGGCGGCGCAGGAACGGGTTCGGGACGCCGCATACGATGCAATCGAGAAAGTCCTCAACGGCATGTTCGATCCCCTGAGCCGGCATGCCCTCACGGCACGCTGGAACCAGGCCTGCGAGGCGATGGCGAAACACCTGGAAGCGCAGGACGACGGCGAAGAATGATTTCGTGATGCCCGGCTGCCCATGACATTCGCGCCCAGCCGGAACTTCACGGCAAGATGTGACTATGCCGAATACTGACCAGCAGCCCTGGGTGAAGAACTACCAGCCGGGAGTCCCGGCCGAGATTGAATTGCCCAAGGAGTCGCTTGTCGCGATGCTGGACCGGTCCGTGGCCGAGGCCGGCAGGGCCCCCGCGCTGGAGTTCTTCGGCCGCCGGACCAGCTACACCGAACTCGGAGAGCAGATAGACCGGGCCGCCGAGGGCCTGCGCCAACTGGGCGTGCGGGCCGGGGACCGGGTGGCCCTCATCCTGCCCAACTGCCCGCAGCACGTCGTGGCGTTCTACGCGGTGCTGCGCCTCGGCGCCGTCGTCGTCGAACACAACCCGCTGTACACCTCACGGGAACTCCGCCACCAGTTCGAGAACCATCAGGCACGCATCGCGATCGTCTGGGACAAGGCCGCGGTGTCCCTGCGGGAGTTTCCGTCCGATATCGAGATCGACCACGTCGTTTCGGTCAACCTGCTCGAGGCGTTCCCCGCCGTCAAGCGCCTCGCCCTGCACCTGCCGGTGAAGAAACTGCGCGAGTCCCGCGCGGCGCTGACCGGCCCCGCGCCCGGAACGATCCCGTGGAAGGAGCTCCTGGGCCACGGCGCCATCGACCCCGGACACCCCCGCCCCACGGTGGACGACCTCGCCGCCATCCAGTACACCTCGGGCACCACCGGCCGGCCCAAGGGCGCCATGCTCACCCACTTCAACCTGTATTCCAACGCCCTGCAAGGCGAGGCCTGGATGGCGGGAGCGGAGTACCGCAAGGAGATCTTCTACGCGATCCTGCCGATGTTCCACGCCTTCGGCATGACGCTCTACCTCACCTACGGCATCCGCAAGCAGGGCCTGCTGGTCCTGTTCCCCAAATTCGACCCGGACCTGGTTCTCGACGCGATGAAGAAGTCGCCCGCGACCGTCTACTGCGCGGTCCCGCCGATCTACGAGCGCACCGCGATGGCCGCCAAGGAGAAGGGCATCTCGCTGCGCTCCTGCAGGTACTGCATCTCGGGCGCCATGAACCTCCCGGACCACGTGGTGGAACTCTGGGAATCGGTCTCCGGCGGCCTCCTCGTGGAGGGCTACGGCATGACGGAATCCTCCCCGGTGGCGCTGGGCAACCCGTTCCACCCCACCCGCCGCAACGGCACCATCGGAGTGCCGTTCCCCTCGACCCTGATGAAGGTAGTCGATCTGCACGATCCCACGGCCGAGGTGCCGGCCGGCCAGCCGGGGGAGCTGCTGCTGAAGGGCCCGCAGGTCTTCCAGGGCTACTGGAACAACCCGGAGGAAACCGCCAAGACCCTAACCCCCGACGGCTGGCTGCGCACCGGTGACGTGGTGACCGTGGACGAGGACGGCTTCACCACGATCGTGGACCGTGCCAAGGAACTCATCATCACCGGCGGTTTCAACGTCTCGCCCACCGAGGTGGAGACGGTGCTGCGACTGCACACGGACGTCAAGGATGCCGCCGTCGTCGGCAAGCCGCTCGAACGGGGCGGGGAGATGGTGGTCGCCGCCGTCGAGCTCGAACCGGGCAGCACGCTGGACGAGGACGCCCTGCGCGAGCACTGCCGCGAGCACCTCGCCGGGTACAAGGTTCCGAAGCGGATCGTCGCCATCCAGGACATGCCGCGCTCCATGCTTGGCAAGATACTCCGCAAGCAGGTCCGGGAACAGGTACTCCCGGCGCTCTGAGCCCGGGGCGGGGTCGCCGGAAGCGTGCGAGTCGCCGGACTTCCGGCGAACTCGCACGCTTCCGGCGAATTCGGTGCATCCTCAGATGATGGGCGGCGCCCGGGCCGGCGGGAACTCAGAGCCGCAGCCAGTCCTGATTGAAATCCGGATGCTCGAAGTACGGCAAGGCCAAGGCGTTCAGCGACTGTGCCATCCACTCGATCGATTCCGGGATCAGCGGCCCCTCCCCGGCCGGCTCGCTGACCATCGCTGTGAGGGCGGCCTGGCGCGCGGATTCCACGATGCCGATCAGCCGCCGCTTGGCCTCGCACTCCAGCAGAAGGCGGCGTTCGTACCATTCGCCCGAGATCGAGACGGATCTGTCGCCGAGGAGGTTCCGCGCCGCAGCTTCATCTTCGGTGATGCGCTGGGACAGGAAGTCAACAATGTCCACACATCGAGGGTACGCGCGACCCCTCTGCGCGGGATACGCGCGGGCAGCGGTCAGCCCAGACTGGTGCCGACTGCCCCGGCCACGTACGGGATCAGCCAGATCCCCCAGACGAGCAGCGAAAACCTGTGAAAGCCGCCCTTCTCGGCCTCACGGTTGCGTAACAGCACGACGACGGCCCAGGCCAGATGCGCGGCCATGAGCAGCAGCGCCGCGGACCCGGTGACGGCCATGATGGTATTGAGCCCTGCACCGATCCCGTCGGCCCGGGACCCGCCGGAATCCGCGAGCCGGGTCATCAGGTACGTCCCGGTCCCGTCGCAGATCAGTCCCAGGGCAAAGAAGCCGGCATGCCACCACTTCAGGACGCGCAGCCGGTGCTCCGACCACACGCCGATCGTGTAGAAGACCAGGGCGGCGGTGATGAGGACGATCGCGGGAAGGAGCATGGTGTCAGACTAAGGGCGCGGGGTCTCCGCCGGATCATCCGAAGGGGGATGTCGGTGCCGTCACCCCAGCAGATCGTCCTCGTAGCACCAGCGCCAGTCTTCGCCGGGTTCGATGCTCCGCATGGCGGGGTGGCCGGTGGCGTCGAAGTGCTTGGACGCATGGGTGCCGGGCGAGGAATCGCAGCAGCCCACGGTCCCGCACGCCAGGCACATCCTGAGGTGGACCGGCGTCGTTCCTTCCCGGGCGCAATCCGCGCAGTAGGCGTCGCGGGGGACTTCCGGGGAGGGCACGGATTCCAGATGCTCGCAGACCCCGCCGGGCCGGGCGAGGCCTTCACCGCCGCCTTCGCTGGACGCGCCCAGCTCCTCGAGCGAGGAGTCAAGCATTGACTCCTCAACATCCAGCCGGTCCAGCACTTCACTGAGGACCTCGTGCGCGTACTCGCCTCCGCGCCGCAGCTCCAGCACCCTCGCCCGCTCGGCGTCGAGCATCGCCAGCCGCAGTTGCGCGTAACGCTGGCTGGGGGTCGCCGCCTCCGCCGAGGGCCGGCCGAGGCGTTCCCAGGCCGCGAGTCCGCGTTCCTGCGTCCTCCGCGTCAGCATCGCCACGACTTCGGGCGGATCGCTCCCGGTGCGCAGCTCCTGCAGCCGCTCCACACCCGCCGCCGTGGCCAGCTGCATCAGCGACGCCTGGTTGAGGGCGTCCTCGCGCGGGTCCGGTCCCTGGACGCGCAGCAGCCGGACCAGGGCCGGAAGCGTGAAACCCTGGAGCGTCAGGGTCCCGCCGACCACCACCATGGCCGCCAGGACCAGCACGGAGCGATGCTCCAAGTCCGGAGGCAGGACCAGTACCGCGGCGAGGGTCACCACGCCGCGCATGCCGGCCCAGGACACGATGGCCGCGTATTGCCACGGCGGCGCCGGGTCGTTCCTCCGGATGGCCGGGATGAGCCGCGGAAGGTAGGTCGCGGGGAACACCCAGACCGGCCGGAGCAGCAGCACCGCGAGCAGGATGATGGCGCAGCCGGTCCAGATCCTGCCCGCACCGAGCGAGTCGTCCTGGACGCCGTCGATGATGGTCCGGACCTGAAGGCCGATCAGCAGGAACACGGAATTTTCCAGCAGGAACTGCACCGTGTTCCAATTGCTGCGCTGGCTCAGGCGGGCGGCGCCGTTGGGCATGGACGGCGCCTTGGTGCCCATCACCAGGCCGGTGACGACGACGGCGAGGACCCCGGAGGCGTGGATCGCCTCCGCCGGCAGGTATGCGATGAACGGGGCCATGAGCGACGTCGTGGTATTGATCGCGACGTTGCGGATCCGTTTGCGCAGCTGGGTGAGGACGTAGGCAGCGGCCAGGCCCACCACCAGCCCGCCGCCGGCCGCGAGGAGGAATCCGCCGGCGATTTCTGCGGCGGAGACGGATCCGGCGATGGCGGCAATGGCCGCGCGGAGGCAGACCAGGGCGGTCGCGTCGTTGACGAGGGACTCGCCTTCGAGGATGGTGACGATCCGGCGGGGCATGCCCACCTTCCGTGCGATGGCCGTCGCCGCGACGGCGTCCGGCGGCGCCACGACCGCGCCGAGGGCGATCGCAGCGGCCAGCGGGATTTCCGGGAAAAGCCACCAGACGACTAATCCGACGCCCGCCGTGCCGAAGATGACATACCCGACCGACAGCAGGCCGATGGAACGGCGGTTCGAGCCGAAATCGAAAAGCGAGGTCTTCAGCGCAGCGGCGTAGAGCAGCGGCGGCAGCAGGCCCACCAGGACGAGCTCGGGATTCAGCTCGATCCGGGGGACGAAGGGCAGGAAGGAGCCGGCCACGCCGGCCAGCACCAGCAGCAGGGGGACGGAGACGTTGATCGTCCGGCCCAGCGCGCTGCCCGCACAGACCACCGCCACGAGCACGAGCAGTCCGAGGGCGACTTCCATGGGGCTATTGTGTCAGGTGCTGGAGGTGATGCGGCCGGGCGGCGCCCTTAAGAGAAGCTGGCCGCCTTCCCGCGATCCGGGTGGTCTGCGGCCAGGGAGCGCTTCATCTGGTGGTCATGGACATGGTGGCCGTAGGGACTGAACCGGCTCAGGCCCAGGTCGGCGAAATCGTAGGCGGTTTCGGCATGTTCTGACCGGTCGACGCCGGCGAGCTCGTCGTCGTGGTTGACGCGGAAGCCGATGCTCTTGTGGATGGCGAGCCCGATCACGGCGGTCACGACGCCGGACAGGGTCACGGTGATGAGGACGGCGACTGTCTGGGCGATCAGCTGCTGCAGGCCGCCGCCGTAGAGGAGGCCGCCGCCAACCCCGTTGACGGGCAGGGCGATGAAGCCCAGCGCCAGAGTGCCGACGATCCCGCCGCCCAGGTGCACGCCCACGACGTCGAGCGAGTCATCGAAGCCGAACTTGTACTTGAGGTCCACGAACACGGCGCAGGCTGCGCCCGCCAGAAGGCCCAGGCCGAGGGCGGCCAGCGGGCTGACGTTGGCGCAGGCAGGGGTGATGGCGACCAGGCCGGCGACGACGCCGGAGGCCGCCCCCAGCGAGGTGGGATGGCCGTGGCGGATTTTTTCCGTGACGAGCCAACTGAGCATGGACGCGGCTGGTGCGGCCAGGGTGTTGACCCAGATCAGGCCGGCTTGTTCCGCCGTCGTCGCGGCGCCGGCGTTGAAGCCGAACCAGCCGAACCAGAGGATGCCGGCCCCGAGCATGATGAAGGGGATGTTGTGCGGGCGGTGCGCCGGGTCCTTGCCGAAGCCGTGGCGGTTGCCGAGGATCAGGACCAGCACCAGGGCCGCGGTGCCGGAGCTGATTTCGACGACGGTGCCGCCGGCGAAGTCGATCACCTGGCCGAAGATGGAGCTCACGGCGCCGCCGGGGCTCAGCAGCCCGCCGCCCCAGACCATAAACGCGAGCGGGCAGTAGACCAGGGTGATCCAGGCGGGGACGAAGATGAGCCAGGAGGTGAACTTGGCGCGGTCGGCGATGGCCCCGCTGATCAGGGCCACCGTGACGATCGCGAAGGTGGCGCTGTAGCCGGCCTTGATCAGCTCGGGGGAGCCCATGAGGTTGGCGAGCCCCGCGTTGGCGAACGGGTCACCGAAGATGCCCAGGATGCCTTGGCCTCCGGTCATGGAGTAGCCCCACAGCACCCACACGACGCCGACGATCCCGGCGGAGGCGAAGCTCATCATGATCATGTTGAGCGAGGCCTTGGCCCGGGTCATGCCGCCGTAGAAGAGGCCGAGTGCCGGAGTCATCAGCAGAACCATGGCCGCTGAGACCATGATCCATACGTTGCCCGCGGTGAGTTCCACGTGTGTGTCCCTTCCGAAAAAAAATCGCCGTACCGGGACATCTCGCCGCCAGCCCCGCCCGAGTTAAATCCTCGCGTCGCCGTGTTTCCGGCAGGCGGGCGCCACGTTGCAGGGAAGTTACAGGAATTGCGCTTTCGTGAAGATCGCGTGTCGGCTGTGTTTCGGGGAAGTAAACGGCGGCTCTCCGCCGCGGTCGCGCGGACCCGCGCGGCGGGCGCCAAACGGAGCGGACGACGGCGGGAAGTCCCGCCGTCGTCCGCTTGGGTTACGCGTTCAGGGGCTTCGGTCAGAACCTGGCGATCTGCGCCAGATAGCCGTAGTACTGCCCCTCGATCGGGTGGAACGGGTCGCCGTCGAAACCGAAGTCGCGGTTGTTCTTGTTGTAGGCCTCGGTGAGGTCAAGGAACTGTGACATCACGTCCTCGCCCGAGCCTTCACATTCCTCGCGGCTGATGCACAGGGCCACCGATCCCGCCACAGCGGGACTGGCGAAACTTGTTCCGTGGGCCACCGCGTAGCCGCCCGGCGCCGTGGACGTCATGCAGACCCCGGGCGCGGCGACCGTGTGGGCCTTGTCCTTTCGCTGGCTGGCGAAGTTCGAGAAGAAAGCCGGATGGTCGTCCAGCTGGCCCAGCCGGGACCAGTCCTCCGTGCCGCAGACGGGGGGAGCCAGGCCTTCGGCTTTTCCGTCGAAGTCGGCCATCGCCGTGGCGGTCAGCACCTCGTCGTAGGTGGCGGGGACGGTTCCGGCGATGTCCTCACCGGAGTTGCCGGCGGCGACGGCGTAGACGACTCCGGCCTTGACCGAGCGGCAAATGGCGTAGTGCATCGGGTCGGTGCCCTTTCCGCAGTTGGCGGTGTCGGCACCCGGGCCGCCGATGCTGATGTTGGCCACCTGGATGTCGTTGGCCCTGTCCTTGTCCTTGCGCGTCGCCGTCACCCAATCGATGGCGCAGATGAGCATTTCTTCCGTGATGGCACCGTTGTCATCAGCAACGCGCACGGACCATAGCGGCGTGCCCGGCGCCGCGCCGATCACGCCGAGGTTGTTGTCCTTGGCACCGATCACGCCCGCCACGAAGGTCCCGTGGCCCACCGGGTCCGTGGGAGTCACCTTGACCGGGGATCCGGAGGAGCAGTCGATTCCGCCACGCACGTTGAGGTCCGGATGGGCGCCGTCGATGCCGGTGTCGATGACCGCCACATTGACGCCGGCAGACTTCCTGCTGCCTTGCTGCTCCACCGGATCGGGCGGGTTTCCGCCGATGCGCAGCCACCAGAAAGGAGCCATCTGGGTGCTCGGCTCCGGGTCCTTCGGCTTATCGAAGGTCCGGGCCGCCGCGATGAAGTCGACGCCCGGATCCTTCGCGAGGCGTGCCGCCGTGGCCGCAGGCATCGTGGCGGCGTAGCCATTGACGGCTTCCCGGTAGACCGTGGAGACGGTGACGCCGTAGCTGCCCTGTTGGGCCGTGGCCACGGCAGCCGGATCGAGGCCGTCCTGCAGCACCACGATGTAATTGTGTTCCAGCTCGGCAGCGACCGAGGGGACAGCGGCCGCGAATCCGCCGCCCGCGGCCAGCGCCACTGCTGCGAGTCCGGCCATGATCCGACGGAACCAGGGCCGACTTTCGGGGGGAGCGGCATTCGCCCGGAACCTGCGCGGTGGCGCGGCTGCCGATTCCGGCTGTGCTGGTGATGCCTGACGGCGGACTTTGCTGAACATAGTGGCCTCCATTAAGCGTCTTCGCTAGTGAGTGCCCCCCTGTCCTAGCTTAGGCCCGCAGCATTGTGATGCACCCGGACCTTTGGAAAAACTTGGGCAGGCCCATGCGCCAGGCGGACGACGGCGGGCCGGGTGGCGGCGCCGTCGTCCCCTGGCCTCGAACTAGTGCGCGGCGACGTTTCCGGCGTCCTGCGGGCCGACGAACTCGCACGAGCCCGGATGGCGCTCGGGCTGCGTGCAGGTCCTGCCCGTGGCGAGGTGGACGTTGGCGCAGCGGCCCGCCATGGCAACATCCTCACGGACGTGCAGGCTGCTCAGATCGTGCCGGCCGCCGCCGGGTTCGCGGGTCCGGGGAGTGCCCGAGGTGGTGTCTTCTTGACCGTTCATGGCTGCGCGGCTCCTTGGAATGTCAGTGGTGCGGCAGGGATAGCCAGTCTCTATTGAGTCCGATGCACAAGTCTCACACGGCAGCGTTAATGCGGGGTTGCCGTCCGGTGAATCCTCGTGCCCAGTTCTCCCGCCGGCACCGCCGCGGCGGAGTATATTTCGAAGAGAGGCAGGCTTATTCGAGCCGGCATTGGAGTCGCCCTTCGGGCCGGCCAAGGAGGCGTCAGGATGGGTTCCAACCTAGCGGAAACCGGTGACCGGGCGACGGGGCAAGCGGATGCGGCGGCGCTGAGCGCGGCCGACCTTGCCACCCGCCTCGGCAATATTGCACGGGAACTGCAGCAGGAGGATGACACGGATTCCATGCTGGCGGGCATCGTTCATGCCGTGCTGGAGTTGGTGCCGCACGCAGCCGAAGCCTCGGTCAGCCTGGTCACCGGCCGCCGCGAGATTGACTCGAGGGCGGCGTCCAGCGATCTTCCGCGCCGGGTGGACGCCCTCCAGAGCGAAACGGGACAGGGGCCGTGCATGGACGCGTCCTATGAGGAACGGGTGGTGAGTGTCCCGGACCTCAGCAAAGACCAGCGCTGGCCCGATTTCTCCCGGGCGGCTTTCGAGCTCGGGGCGCGGAGCATGCTGTCCTTCCAGCTCTTTGTGGACGGCGACCACCTCGGCGCCCTGAACCTCTTCGGCAAAGATGTCGGGGTTTTCGACGCCGAATCGGAGCGGATCGGGGCCCTGGTTGCAGCCCATGCGGCGGTGGCCGTGGCCGGCAGCCAGCAGGTCAGCCAGCTCACCCAGGCGCTGGATACGCGTGACCTGATCGGCCAGGCCAAAGGCATCCTCATGGAGCGGTTCAAGATTACCGCCCAGCAGGCATTCCTGCTGCTCTCACGGGCCAGCTCGGATCTGAATATCAAGCTCCACGACGTCGCGGAACAGCTGACCGTCAGCGGAGAAATCACCAAGAAGCGCTAAGTGGCTTGCCGGTGGACCTTCTAACCAGCTGACTTTGGCAGGCTCCATGCCGTGACCGCCACTGCGCCGCCGCTGACAATGTCGAGGTTCATAGCCAAGCTGCTGCGGGCGGCTCCGGTGTGGGGGGCGATTAAGACGGTACCCACCCGGGTGTCGCCGGCGGCGGCCATGGCGTTCCAGCCCAGGAAGGCCTCGGCCGTGGCACCCGGAAGCACGGTGACGGGGTGGACGCCCGGGTCGCGCGTCGCGAACGAGCCGCCGCGGACCAGCAGGACCTCCATGGCCCAGCCTGCGGTGTCATCGAAGGCGACATCGGGGTATGAATTCAGTGCACAGGGGGCCGCTCCTGTGTTCTCCAAACGGATGCCCATGCCGCGGTGGTTGGCGGCGGCGTCCGGTTGCCCGAGGGTAATCGAAACCTGCTCGCCGCGGCACCAGTCCGGTTCCGGGGGCTGCTGTGCCGGCCCCACCCGGGGCGAACCGTAGACCACCGGGGGCGTGGACGGGGATGGCGACGGGGCAGGACGGACCTGGGCAGTGCCGGCGGCACGGGTGGCCGCCCCGGACAGGGGAGCGGCGGCGATCAGCGCTACCGCGCAGGCGGCCGTGGCCCCCAGCAGGAGCGCCCGGGCCGGCGCCGGGCGGGCGGCGATGTCCGGGGCTGCGCCCTGGTGGCTGGCGCCCGCCTCGGCGGCGCCCACCTGGGGCCGGCTGCCTTGGAAGATGCTGTGCTGCCGCCGGGCCAGCAATGTCCACACCAGGGCCGGGACCCAGCCCCCGATGATTCCCCAGTACCCCGCGGACAGCAGCGCCGTTTCTACGTTGTTGAAGAGCATGGCCGCGCGCACCGGCGGCCACTGCGCCAGCATACTCCCGGCGGACCACAGCACGCTGGTGGTGAAGGATGCCAGCACCACACACAGCCACACGGTCATAAAGGCCGGCGTAGCGCGGGCAGTCTCCGCGGCCGGGCGCGGGAGGGAAAATCGGAGGAGCACTAGCGTCAGGCCCACAAGTGTCAGGGCGGACAGGGCCGGGATGACGACCGGCCAGGGCATCACCGACCGCCAGACGGTGGCAGCCACGGTTTCCGGGACGAGCAGCCGCGCGAAGGTAGTGGGCAGGACGCCGAACCAGCTCAGAGCCGCGAACAGGGCGCCGCTCAGCAGCCACCCGGCTCCCGCTGCGATTGCCGTCCACACGTTGCCTGCCGTAACCCCCATACGAATCCCCATGGCAACCAGCCTAATTGAGAGCTTCCGCAAAGCGGCGCGGCGGTTAGAAGGTCTTGGCGTTGGCCAGCACCGGAAGCTTGGACCGGATGTCCGGCACGATGGCGCGCGGGAGCATCTGGATCGAATCACACTGAAAGGCTGGGTTGGTGCTGGCGATGAGCCTGACACCCCATCCAGGACAGCACCCTTGAAGCCCTGCTGACGCCCGACTACTGGCTTGAGGTCCTGACGGAACGCGGCCTGAACCAGCCGGGGACTGTCTTGATTTCCGGGACCGTGGCGATGCGCGGGGGCGTCGACCAGTTTGCCTGTAGTTGGAAGGTGGAGGTGGCCGGTCCGGCCACCGGAGCCAGCATCGACGCCCAATACATTGTGGAACAGATGGCCCAACCCATCGGCTGACGCGAAGAGACGGCCCGCCCGTGGCGCGTTCGACTCGCACGAACGCGCCATCGGGCGGGCGTTGGCGGACCCAGACGAGATGGCGTGCGCCAGAGCCGGATCATGCCCGCCGTCAACCGCGAGATCGGGACGCCTGCCTTAGCTCAAAGCTGACTCAGGCCGGCGTGGAGCAGCCCACCGTTCCCCGGTTCATAGGCTCCAGTGGCTGACCAGTCAGCGGTGGCGACCAGCGGTGTCCACGCGGCAATGATTGCCAACAGAATCAGTAACAGGATCAAGCGCGGCCAAAAAAACGGCCCCCGCCGCACGTGCTTTGGTGACAATGCCTGAGTCCCCATGTTCCCCTCCGAATTTCCGCCGGCCAACGTGTTGACCGCCTCTCCCGAAGCCTAGGGCCCGGGCCTTGGATCTTCCTTGGGACCGCGCGCTCCGATCCGCCGGAGGTCCGGCGTCGTCCGGCGGCCGCCACTGGCAGAATAGGGAACTGACGCACCCTCCGAGGAAAGGCCCGTGCAGCCATGACGGAACCAGACATGACGGAACCAGGCTGGGTCCAGCACGCCGTGTGGTGGCAGGTCTATCCCCTGGGATTCACGGGCGCGGAAATGGTGGCCCTCCCCGAGGGCGCGGCGGTGCAGCACCGGCTGCAGCAGCTGCTCCCCTGGCTTGACTACGCGGTGGAACTGGGCGCCTCCGGCATCGCCCTCGGCCCCATCTTCGCCTCCGAGACCCACGGTTACGACACCACGGACTACCTCCGCATCGATCCCCGGCTCGGTGACGACTCCGACTTTGACGAGCTGATCCGGGAGGCCCATGCGCGCGGCCTCCGGGTGCTGCTGGACGGCGTGTTCAACCACGCCGGCCGTTCCTTCCGGCCGTTCCAGGACGTCCTGGTGCAGGGGCCGTCCGCCGCCACCGCACCGTGGTTCCGGCTCGACTGGCCCCCAGCCGGCTGGGCCCCGGGAGCGGAGCCCGGCTACGCGGACTTCGAGGGCCACCACCACCTTGTGGCGCTCAACCATGACGAACCCGAGGTTGCCGGGTTCGTTGCCGGCGTCATAAAGCACTGGCTGGGCCGCGGCGCGGACGGCTGGCGGCTGGACGCGGCGTACGCCGTGCCGTCGTCGTTCTGGTCCGAAGTGGTCGGCGCGGCGAAGGAAGACTTCCCCGAGGCCTACTTCGTGGGTGAATACATCCACGGCGACTACGCGGCCGAGGTCAGCGCCGGCTCGCTGGATTCCGCCACCCAGTATGAACTGTGGAAGGCCGCCTGGAGCTCCCTCAATGACGGGAACTTCTACGAACTGGCGTCGGCGCTGGAGCGGCACAACGCCCTGCTGGACACCTTCGTGCCGCTGACCTTCGTCGGCAACCACGACGTCACCCGGATCGCCAGCAAGCTCACCGACCCGGCCCTGCTGCCGCTGGCGCTCGTGGCGCTCTTCACCGTGGCCGGCACACCGTCCGTCTACTCCGGCGACGAGCAGGGCTTCCGCGGCATCAAGGAGGACCGCGCCGGGGGAGACGACGCCGTCCGGCCCGCTTTCCCCGCCGGGCCGTCCGGACTCTCCGCCGTCGGCGGGCATATCTACGAGCTGCACCGGCAGCTGATCGGCGTCCGACGGCGGCACGCCTGGCTGCATACCGCCCGCACCGACGTGCTGGCCCTGAGCAACGAACACCTGGTCTATAGGGCCTCGGGGGAGGGGGCGTCACTCACGGTCGCCCTTAACCTCTCGCCCGCGCCGGCGGAACTGGAGGTGCCGGCGTCGGCCGCCGTGGTCCTGGCCGGCGACGGGCACCGACCTCCCGGGCGGAACGTAGTCGCCGTTCCGCCGCGAGGCTGGGCCATCCTGGGCGGTCAGGACTCGTAGTTTTCAACCTGCCGGACGGGACGCACTTCCGCCTCGTCAGGGTTTTCGCCGTACTGCAGCTTGGCCCGCCGCTGCCGGAGGAGGTCCCAGCACTGGTCCAGGTCCTCTTCAAGGCCCTTCAGCCGCGCGTGCTCCGGGCCGTGTTCATAATCCGGGGAGGAGGAGGGCGCCTTCTCGCGAAGTGCCTGTTCTTCCTCCACCAGCGCTGAGATTCGCTCCAGGATGTGCTGTTCGTCCATCACGGCCTTCTTTCTGCGTAGCGTCCTTCCGCCAGCGTAGCGAGGCCTAGGTGCAGGGGCCAGAGCGGCTTGCGGCCGGGTGGGGACCCGGCACCCGGTCCCGGTTGCGGCCGTCCCGACGCTCCCTCCCAGTTGCCGCGCCTCCCACCCTTGACACAGCCCGGAAATCCGCGGTTTCCCACGAGCTCCGACTGCTAACCGGGTCAGCAACCGGGAAGGAATGCGCGGGTTCCGCGGCTACCCCGCGAACGGCCGGACGGGCTGCGGCAGACAGCTATCATGAATGGCTGATTTGGGGCAGGATGTGCCATGTAAAAGTGCGCCGATACCGGTGCCGTAACCTGGCACCCTGGCCTGCGCCCCAGCTGCAAGGAGTCACGGACATGACCACGCTCAACCCTTACCTAAGCTTCCGCGACAATGCGAAAGAAGCCATGGCCTTCTACCAGGCGGTGTTCGGCGGTGAGCTGAACATGAGCACGTTCGGCGAATACCAGGCCAGCGAAGACGCCGCTGAGCAGGACAAGATCATGCACGCCATGCTGACGACGGACAAGGGCATGGTGCTGATGGGAGCGGACACACCCAACCACATGGGCTACACCGCGGGCAGCAGTATCTCCGTCTCCCTCAGCGGCGCCGACGAGGCCGAGCTCCGCGGCTACTTTGACAAGCTCGCCGACGGCGGAACCGTCACCGTGCCAATGGAAAAGGCGCCATGGGGAGACGTGTTCGGCATGTGCACGGACAAGTTCGGCACCGACTGGATGGTAAATGTGGGCCCCGAGCCTGGTCAGGCGCCGAGCTAAGGCTCCGGGCGGCGCCTCCTGGCCTGGGGCGGCCCGGGGCTCGGCCGGGATCAGTCCGGGCTTGAATCCGTGGTGAGGCCGCGGTCGTCGCCGGTCTGTTCGTCCTGTTCCTCTGCCGGGCCGGTGGTCTTGGTGGCGTCCTGGGCACCGGCGGCCGCCTGGTTCGCGGGGGAACCGGAACCTGCGGGGGAAGCCGCAGGTCTCTCCCCGCGGGCTACCGGGGCCGCTTCGCCCTGCGCCGTGCCGTCCGAACTGCGGTCGACGCCGTCCCTGACGATGCCCTCTGGTTCCCTGGATTCCGCGCTCATGGATCTCCCTGCTCTAGCTTGTCCGTTCAAGGGTGCGGGGTCCGGTGTTAGTCCCGACTTGCCAAAGATACAGCCGTCGCGGGGGGACGTACAGCCTGATGTCCGGTGTCTGAACGTGGTCTGTCGCCTCTGGCGGGTTCCGCGGCGAAGGGCGTAGGCTCTCGCCCATGAGCCAGGATCCGGTAGCGAGCAACCCCCGGCTGTATCGCGTCGTCTTTGAAAACGAACGCGTACGGGTGCTGGAATACACCGACACCCCGGGTGACAAAACAGTTGAACATCACCACCCGGACAGCGTGATGATCACGCTGAGCACGTTCCGCCGCCGGCTGTCCGGGCACGGTGACAACGTCGACGTCGAAATCCCCTCCGGGACGGCGCGCTGGCTGCCGGCCCAGGACCACTCCGGTACGAACATCGGCGACACCGCCACGCACACCATGTTCGTGGAACTCAAGGAACCTGCCCCGGCCCAAGCCGGCGGGCGGGAACCCCTTGGCCCCGCTGCGGGCTAGCAGCCACCATCATGTGCTCCGTTTCGACGGTTCCGTGCCCCACGACGTTCCTGCGCGTCTTGTGTGCACGGAACCGTCGAAATGGCGTTCGATGCGCGGCCGGTCCGCCGGTCTGTGTGTTCCCGTCTTGCAGGGGGTCCGGCTATTCTGAAATCAGCCAGGACCCCGCACGATCGAGTCCACCTTTCCTGGCCCAGAGAGGCATGCAATGACCGAGAAGCTGCACCTCACGCCCGAAGACGAATTTCCTGACGACCTCAGCACGGTGGAGGACAAGGATCTGCAGGTCCTGGACAGCCAGGTCCAGCGCCAGCTGGACTACGAATACGTGGCCGAGGGCGAACCGAATCCGGAGACCGAGTTCCGGCACTATGACCTCGACGAGGAGTTCAGCGAGCGGGACAAGCGCGAGGACTAGGCTCGCGGTTCTGTCAGTATGCTTACTAGGCGCTGAACGAAGCAGAGCAGAACAGAAACGAGTCCCACCATGAGCAGGCCCGACCGCATGGAGATCGAGGCTGCAGGCCATCTCGGCCATGTGTTCGCTTCCCGGCGTCCGGCCGCCCCGGCGCCGTTCCCGGACAAAGCGCAGGCAACGCCCGCTGTCGTCCTCATTCACGGGATCGGCGCCTCGCACCGCTACATGCGTCGACTCCACGCGATCCTGGCCGAATCCGTGGACACGTACTCGATCGACCTGCCCGGGTTCGGAGCCACGCCCAGGCCGGAACACTCCCTCACGGTCGCGGACCACGCCACGTACATCCTCGGTGCCATGGAACAGCTCGGCGTGCTGGAGTTCGGGATCGTGGGGCACTCGATGGGCAGCCAGTTCGTCACGGAGGCCGCCCTGCAGCAACCGGGCCGGATTCACTACGTGGTCCTGATGGGGCCGGTGGTGGATTCGAAGCGCCGCACCGTGGCGCAGCAAGCCCTGGCGCTGGGCCTTGACAGCCTTTTCTACGAGAGCCCATCCTCGAACACCATCGTCTTCACCGACTACCTCCGCTGCGGGCCGCGCTGGTACCTCAAGACCCTGCGGGTGATGATGGGCTACCCCACGGACCAGAAGATCACCGGCGTCACGGCGCCGGTCCTGGTGCTGCGCGGCGCCAACGATCCGGTGGCCTCCACGGACTGGAGCCGCCGGCTGGCCGAATTGGCCCCGAACGGACGGCTGCTGGAAATCAAGGGCACCGGGCACGTCGTCCAGCACAACCGCGCCACCGAGGTGGCCGGGGCCATTGCGGCCTTCGCCGGGCTCCGGCCCGCGGGCACGGAAACCCTGCCGGCGAACCCGTCATGAGCGGCCTGCTCCGGGATGCCCGCTGGTGGGTGCAGGACTACCTCTACGCCGCAGGGCGGCAGCTGGGCAGTGCCGTTTCCAGGACGCGCCCGGTCGATTTCCTCAGCGGAACCGGCCGGCCCGTCGTCGTGATTCCGGGCATCTACGAGGACTGGCGCTTTGTGCTGCCGCTCGTAAAGCGGCTGCACGAGGCCGGGCATCCGGTGCATGTGGTGACGGTGCTCCAGCGGAACCGGCTCGCCGTCCCCCAGGCGGCCGAGCTGATTGCCGGCTACCTCCGGGGCCGGAACCTGAAGGACGTGATGATCGTTGCCCACAGCAAGGGCGGGCTGATCGGCAAATACGTGATGATGTGTCTGGACCCGGACAGGCGCATCAATGGCATGGTCGCCGTGTGTTCACCGTTCTCCGGTTCCCGCTACGCCGCTTTTATGCTGCTTCCGAGCCTGCGCGCCTTCTCGCCCCGCAACGCAGTCACCGTACAGCTCTCGCGCGAGGAGCGCGTCAACGAACGCATCACCTCGGTCTACGGGCTTTTCGACCCGCACATCCCCGAGGGCAGCGTGTTGCCCGGGGCCCGGAACATCCGGTTGGATACCGCCGGACACTTCCGGATCCTGGCCCACGAGGACACCATCCGCACCATCCTCGACGCCGCGGCCGGCTAGCGCCGATTGCGGCGTTCCAAGGACCAAGGTGGTTACCCTGTCAGGGAACCCCAACATTTTGCCGTAACCCGGACTGACCACCAGGAGGCTCAGGCATGTCTCATCAGTCACTGCCGTTTGCGGTGGAACCAGATGCCTCGCCCCATATCGCCGACGGCGTTCCCCGAGAGCTCCTGAACCGGGCGTTCGCGGCCACCTCGGAGATCTCCCTCATTACCGACGCTGAACAGAACATTCTGCACGCGAGCCGTTCCTTCAACGCCATCACCGGCTACTCCGAGGACGAAGTGCTGGGCCGCAACTGCCGCATCCTGCAGGGCCCGGGGACCGCCCCGGAGGCGGCCGGCGCCATCCGGGATGCCCTGGCCCGCGGCCAAGATTTCCAGGGAGACATTCTCAACTACCGCAAGGACGGGTCCCCTTTCTGGAACGCCCTGAAGATCACCCCGCTCCTGGACGAGGCCGGGCAGGTGACGCACTTCGTGAGTGTGCAGCGGGACATCAATGCCCGGATGGCACTCCAGGAACAACTCCGGTTCCAGGCGACCCACGATCCGCTGACCGGGCTGCCCAACCGTGCCGCCCTCGACGCCCACCTCCTCAGGGTGTTGGATACCGTCGGCGGTGCCCGGCCGGCCCCCGCCGTTGGCCTAATTGACCTCGACGGATTCAAAGAAGTCAACAACGTCTACGGCCATGCGGCCGGAGATGCCATCCTCAAGGACTGGGCTGCCCGGATGCAGGCCAGACTCCAGCCGGGGGAGTTCCTCGCGCGGATGGGCGGCGACGAGTTTGTCCTCGTGATCGGGGATGCCCCCGAGACTGAGGCGACCCAAACACTGGCCGCTGCGCTGCGGCGGCTTGGGCGCAGCATCGAACCGCCGTTCGAAGCAGCCGGTGAAGAGATCTCCGTGGCCATGAGCGCGGGACTGGTGCTTTCACCGCGCGACGGATCGGACATGCGCACCCTCCTGCGCAACGCGGACGCTGCGCTCAAGCTGGCCAAAGCCCGCGACGGCGGTCCGTCAGCCTGGTGGCAGCTGGCCAAGGGAACCGCAGGGAACACACCTGCTGCTGGGAGCCCTCCGGCGGCGCCAGCTTTCACGGCCGGTAAGGCCCGCGGAGCCGATGGCGGCGGGGAATCGATGGCACTGTACCGCGAGCGGCTGTTCGCCGGCGGACTGGAGATGTTCACGCAACCGGTTGTGGACCTCCGGGACGGCAGCGTGTACCTGTTCGAATCGCTGGCCCGGCTCCAGCTGGAAGACGGCAGCCACGTTCCGCCCGCAGCATTCGTCCCGTACCTTGGGCCTGCCGAGATTGACCGGCTGTTCCGGCAGGGCCTGGACCAGGTACTGGCCCAGCTCGCGGAATGGAACGCGCTTGGGCTGTCCGCCAACGTGTCAGTCAACCTCGCGCCGTCCACCCTGCTGGACCCGGATTGCCCGCGGTTTATTGAAGAGACACTGGTGCGGCACGGAATTGCGCCGCACCGGCTGGTCCTGGAACTGCTCGAAACCGAGACCATCGGTTGGGACATGCTCAGCGGTCCGCTGAACCGGCTGGTCGAGCTGGGAGTGGGTCTGGCCATGGATGACCTCGGAGCTGGCCACAGCAGCCTCAAACGCCTCACGATGCTTCCCTTCACCGCTGTGAAGATCGACAGGGATATGCTCACCGGCCTGCACACCAGCCCGCTGGAAACGCTCAGCCTGATCGCCACCCTGGTCCAGATCGGCCGCGATTTCGACATGGCTGTTGTGGCCGAAGGCCTGGAAGACCTCGGCATGACGGAGGCAGTGGCCGTGCTCGGCGCCCAGTACGGCCAGGGCTACCATCTGGGCCGACCGATGCCCGCTGCCGATGCGCCCGGCTGGACGGTCGATTTCGAATCCCCGATCGTTCCGGGCCGGATCCGGACCGCCCTGGGCGCCCTTGCATTCCATTGGAAGTTCCTGCGTCTCGGTTCCCCGCATCCAGACACCGTTCAGGCGTGCCCCTTCACCGGCTATCTCGAATTCCTCGGGGAGCAGCGGGGCGACGTCGACCGCTGGCATGCCCAGCAGCACCTGGCGGCGAGCAGTTCCGGGGCCAGCCAAATTATTGTTGACTGGCTGATCCGGCAAATCCGCAGCGGGGCCTAGCGGCACTAGCGACGCAGCTCCGGATCGGGGCGGCGGGGCCGAATCCGGGCCCAAAGGCCCTCACATCCCTGGGGATCCTGACCCATAGTGGAGGGAGCGGCCACGTGGTCAAATTACCCAGCCTGCGGAGCGTATCCCTGGACCAGCCCATGGCCGGTGTCCAGACTGGAAAGCCATACTGATGAGCATTTTCGAAGACAGGGTCGACGCCGGCCGGCAACTGGGACGGCGGCTGGTGGAACTGCGGGGCCAGGACATTGTGGTCCTGGGCCTGCCACGCGGCGGCGTCCCGGTGGCCTTCGAGGTTGCCGCGGCGCTGGACGCGCCCCTGGACGTGATTGTGGTGCGGAAACTCGGCCTTCCCTACCAGCCCGAGCTTGCCATGGGGGCGATTGGGGAAGGCGGCGCCCGGGTCCTGGAGGATCGTGTGCTGGCCCATTCCCGGGTCTCCGAGCAGGAGCTGAAGGCCGTCGAAGAGCACGAGCGGGCCGTGCTGGAGGACCGGGTGGCCCGGTTCCGGAAGGGAAGGACCCGGCAGGACCTCACCGGACGCATCGCCGTGATCGTCGACGACGGCATTGCCACCGGGTCCACCGCCCGGGTAGCCTGCCGGATCGCGCGGAAGCTCGGCGCCGCACGGGTGATCCTGGCCGTGCCGGTGGCCCCGGCCGACACCCTGGCGAGCCTGTCCGAGCCGGACGAGGTGGTCTGCCTGGCCACGCCCCGGCAGTTCTCCGCCGTCGGCTACCACTACCGCGACTTCTCGCCGACCGACGACGGCGAGGTGGTGCAGCTTCTCGACGCCGCAGCCAAGCGCCTGCAGAACTCGCCGCCAGAATCCCGGAACGGGGCGGCCGCCGAAGCCCAGGAGGGCGCCGACCTCGATGCGGAAGTGGAGATCCCGTCCGGCGGCGTGCGGCTCCAGGGCCAGCTTCACCTTCCGGTTCCGGCCCGGGGAGTGGTGTTGTTCGCGCATGGAAGCGGCAGCAGCCGGCACAGCCCGCGGAACAGGTTCGTCGCGGGCGTGCTGCAGCAGGCGGGGCTCGGCACGCTGCTGCTGGACCTGCTGACCCCTGCAGAGGAACACCACCGCGCCAACGTCTTCGACATCGACCTGCTGGCCCGCCGGCTGTCCGCGGCCACGCACTGGCTCGCCATGAGGGACGACACCGCCTCCTGCAGGATGGGCTACTTCGGCGCGAGCACGGGCGCCGGGGCCGCCCTGTGGGCGGCCTCAGAACCCACCGCCAGGATTGACGCCGTCGTCTCCCGCGGCGGCCGGGCCGACCTGGCCGGACCCCGGCTCGGGGCCGTCCGGGCGCCGACCCTCCTGATTGTGGGGAGCTTCGACTACGAGGTGCTCGAACTCAACCGCAAGGCGAAGTCCATGATGCGCTGCCCCAACCAGCTGGCCGTCGTCCAGGGCGCCACCCATCTCTTTGAGGAACCCGGGACGCTGGCGGCGGCTGCCATTCTTGCCAGGGACTGGTTTGTCGACTACCTTCTGCCCCCGGCCGGCACCAAACCCCAGGCATAGGCACGGCCCGGGCCGGAGGGCGCCCGGCAAGGATTTCGCCTGACGCGTCCGATGCCGTGTACTGTCTTGGCCGATTTCACCGGCTGCCTCCCGGAACCCGGCGGGCGGCTGCATGCCCTCCCTGGACTCTAAGGCTGGGCCTGGCGGCGGCCGGTGTAGAGCACAAAGTCATGGAAGCGGCCGGCTGCCCTCGGCCCGGGACCTTATGCCGAGAAGCATGCGCCGCTCCATCAGGAATTGCAGCGGTTCCAGCAGCGGGCGGAGGACCAGCCCCAGCGGCACGGGCGAATAGTCGTAGCGGGTGCGGGACAGCAACCGCGTGCTGCGGGCGTCCACCGGCAGCAACACGAAGGTCCAGCCCAGCTCGAGGCGCGGGCCGGTGGCCGCAGCGCCGGAGGAGGTGATCTTCCCGGTCCGCGGATCCATCGTGCCGCCGAGGGCCAGCACGGACGCGGTCTCCAGGCGCCGGACCGGAATCCCGACGTCGGGGGCCAGCGGGATGACATCGCCGACGTCGAGCTGCTGGAATTCCGGGAGGATCCCGTCCGCGCTATGCATGCCCAGGCCTGCCGCGTTCTCCAGCGCATCGTAGCTGTACATCCCGCCGCGTCCTGCTCCCAGCTGGACAAGCCACGGCCAGATCCGGTCGGCCGGTGCCGCGATGGTTACTGCCCGGGTGGTCTGCATGCGCGGCGCCGGCACCAGTTCGTCACCGGGCAGCGGACCGGCGGCCTCCTGCGTCGTCGCACCCCACTTCAACAGCCGGGGCCGGACGGCGAGGACATAGGCGGCCGCCGCCGCAGCCGTGGCCAGGGCCGCCAGCGGGCCGCGAAGCCGGATTGCCGGCCGGGAACTGCTCATGGTGTCGGCACTTTCTGCAGCTGCCCTTGGTCGCGCCCACGATCCCCACCTGGACACCGCCGGTGAACAGGCAGGAACCGCCCACGATCTTTCCGGGCAGCCCGTCGGTCCCGGACCGGCAAGCGGCCGAAAAGTCATCGCGCCGCCTGGTCTTCTCCGGCCCCCTGGCCGACCACGAGGACCGGGCAGTAGGCGTGGGCCGCGCAGGCGCCGCTCACCGAGCCCATGACCTGGGCCAGGAAGCCTCCCCGACCGCGCCTGCCGACCACGAGCAGTTGGGCGTCCCGGCTCTCATCGACGAGGACCTTCGCCGGTGGGCCGAACTTCACCGTCCGGGTCAGCCCGGCCGGCAGGGCGCTGCCGAAAGCCCGTTCGAGCGCCTGGTCCACGAGGCGTTTGGCCGTCTCCTCCAGTTGGGTGGTGGTGGGGGTGCTCTCTTCGGGGAGGTGGGAGGCAAGGAAGAAATCCGAGGTGCCCAGGCAGGTGACCACCTCCAGCGGGGCGTTCAAGCCCGCCGCCATGCGCCCGGCGAGCCGGAGCGCCGTCGTCGAAAACTCTGAACCGTCCACGCCCACGACTATCCGCTGATCAACGTTCATGCCCTCCAGCCTGCCCGGTCTTTCCGGCAGGGCCTAGGGCCAAAAGTCACGCGGAAGCCACCTCGCGCGGGGCGCGCCGCCCGGATTTGGGGGACTCGTTGTGCCTAGGACCAGGAGGGCCAGCCAAGGGGGCTGTGCAGCGTCCCCGGGCCACTCTAGGGTGGAACAGACCCTACCGCCTAAGAGGAGTAATGATGAGAGTTGCTGTTACCGGAGGAAGCGGAAAGCTGGGCCGGAGCGTCGTCCGCCGGCTGAGCGAGGACGGCCATGAGGTCACGAATCTGGACCGCACCGGTGTGCGCGGCCGCGGCTACACCGAGGTGGACCTCCGCAATTACGGCCAGGTGGTTGATGTGTTCCTGGGGCTGGAGGACCGCCATTCCGGCTTCGACGCCGTGGTGCACCTGGCCGCCATCCCGGCCCCCGGCCATGCACCGGACGCCGCGACATTCGAGAACAATATGCAGGCCACATACAACGTTTTCCAGGCCGCCCGCCGCGCCGGGATCAAGAGGATCGTCTACGCCTCCAGCGAGACGGTGCTGGGCCTGCCGTTCGACGTCGACCCTCCCTATATCCCGGTGGACGAGGAATATCCGGCCCGGCCGGAGAGCACCTACTCGCTGGTCAAACACCTTGAGGAGCAGATGGCCATCCAGCTCACCCGCTGGGACCCTGAGCTGAGCATCACGGGCCTGCGGTTCTCCAACGTGATGGACCCCGAGGACTATGAGGAGTTCCCCGCCTTCGACGCCGACGCGACACTGCGCAAGTGGAACCTCTGGGGCTACATCGACGGCCGCGACGGCGCACAGGCCGTGGCCCGCGCCCTGGAGCATGGGACGCCCGGCTTCGAGGCGTTCATCATTGCCAACGAGGACACCGTGATGAGCCGGTCCAGTGCGAGCCTCGCAGCGGAGGTGTTCCCGAACGTCAAGGTGGTCAAGGACCTCGGCGAGCACGAGACCATGCTCTCGATCGACAAGGCCAAGCGGCTGCTCGGCTACGTCCCGGAGCACAGCTGGCGGAACTACCACCCGCTCCGCACCACTCCGACCGAAGACTGACCCGAACACCATTAAGGAGAACCATGCAATACCGCACCCTGGGCCACAGCGGCGCCGTCGTCTCCACCTATGCGCTGGGCACCATGACGTTCGGCGCCGAAGCCACTGAGGAGCAGTCCCACGCCCTTCTCGATGACTACCTCGCGGCGGGCGGCAACTTCATTGACACCGCCGACGTCTATGCCGCGGGGGTCTCGGAGGAGATCATCGGCCGGTGGCTGGGGACCCGCGGGGATGCCCGGGAGCGGGTGGTGCTGGCCAGCAAGGGCCGCTTCCCGACGGGCGGGGCCCCGAACGACGTCGGCACCTCCCGCCGGCACCTCACGCGGGCGCTGGACGATTCGCTGCGCCGGCTCGGCGTGGAACAGATCGACCTGTACCAGCTGCACGCCTGGGACCCGATCACCCCGCTCGAGGAATCGCTGCGGTTCCTCAACGACGCCGTCAGCAGCGGGAAAATCGCGTACTACGGCTTCTCCAACTTCCTGGGCTGGCAGCTGACCAAAGCCGTACACATGGCCAGGGCCCACGGCTGGAGCGAACCCGTGACGCTGCAGCCGCAGTACAGCCTGCTGGTCCGCGAGATCGAAGCCGAAATAGTCCCGGCCTCGCTCGACGCCGGCATCGGCCTGCTGCCCTGGTCGCCGCTGGGCGGCGGCTGGCTCTCCGGCAAGTACAAGCGTGATCAGGTCCCCGCGGGCGCCACACGGCTGGGCGAGAACCCGGACCGCGGCATGGAGGCCTGGAAGGCCAGGAACGCGGACCCGCGCACCTGGGAAATTGTCGAGGAAGTCGAACACATTGCCGGCCGGCACGGCGCGAACCCCTCGCAGGTGGCGCTTGCGTGGCTGGCAGACCAGCCTGCCGTGAGCTCCGTGATCCTGGGCGCCCGTACTACCGAACAGCTCGCCGACAACCTCGCGGCCGCGGAGCTCCAGCTGACAGAGGGGGAGATGATGCGGCTCAGCGAGGTCAGCCGGCCGCGCGTCGGGGTGTATCCGTACGGGCCGCTGGCGCAGGAACAGCGCAGCAGGAAGATCGACGGCGGCCGCTAAAAAAGCAACGCGGGGTCACTCCGCGCCTATCCCGCCGCCGCGGATGGGCGCGGAGTGACCCCGCGTTGGGTGTCCGAGGCCGGTCCGCCCTGTTGGCGGCTGGACCAGATATCGCCCATCTCCTCGGAGGACTGCTGCACGATCCGGCTCATGGCGGCGTGCGCGGCGTTGGCCTCGCCGCGCTGGATGGCGCTCGCCACATCCACGTGCAGCTGCAGGGCCTCATGGTGCGGCAGATGCGGCATCAGGCCATGCTCGGTGCGCCCGGCCAGGACCTCCCTGACGAGGTTGTGCAGCTGGGAAAACATCTCGTTGCCGGAGGCCCGGAGCACCGCGGCGTGAAACTCGATGTCCAGCCGAAGGAACTCGTCCTGATCCCCGCGCTGGCCCGCAGCCCACAGCCGCGCTGCCTGGGAGACAAGGTCGCTGCCGGCATCCCAGGAGGCGCGCTCGGCGGCGAGGCGCGCAGCCTGGGGTTCGATGGCGCCGCGGAGTTCGTTCAGGGCCTGCAGCTGCTCCAGCCGTTTGGAAGAGGCCAGCCGCCAGCGGATCACCTGCGGATCGTAGGCGTTCCAGGAGTCTTCCGGCTGCACCACCGTGCCCAGCCGCCGCCGTGATTCCAGCATGCCCTTGGAGGAAAGTACCCGGGTGGCCTCCCGGACCACCGAGCGGGACACGCCGTGCTGCGCCTCGAGCTCGTCCAGGCGCAGGATCGAGTGCGGCGCCAGGGTCCCCTCGGCAATGGCAAGTCCCAGGTTCTGGACCAGCACGGAATGCAGGTCAGCTGAGGACTCCGCCTTTGGGGTTTTCATAAATAAATCATACGGGTTGGGCGCAAGGGGTTGTTTAAGTCTGCTTTATTTCTCTAAGATCGCTTCCAGAGCAGATGTAAAGATGCATGTGCAGCCGGCTGGACGTGACACCCAGCCCTTAAAACCAAGGGAGTCGTAATGAAGCGACGTTCAATTGTGAAATATGCGGCGGTTGCCGCGGCACTGTCGCTGGGGCTGACTGCCTGCGGCGGCGCCAGCGGCAGCAGTGACGCCAAGGCCGCAGGAACGGTCCGGGTCACCCTCGCGAACCACGTCTGGACCGAAGGCATCAAGGCCGCCATTCCGGAATTCGAGAAGTCCAGCGGCCTCAAGGTCGAACTGACCCAGCTCGGCGAGGACCAACTCTCGGACCAGTACAACGTCAAGCTCAACGCCGGCAGCGACGAAATCGACGTCATGATGTACCGGCCCCTCCAGGAGGGCAAGGCGTTCGCCAAGAACGGCTATCTCGCGGACCTGAGCAGCAAGGTCTCCTCGGACACGGCCTGGGACTGGAAGGACTACCAGGAGGGCCCGGTCAAGGCGACCACGGCTGACGGCAAGGTGGTGGGCGTCCCGATCATCACCGAACGCGAAGTGCTCTACTACCGCAAGGACCTGCTGAAGGCCGCCGGCCTTGAGGTTCCGAAGACCATGGAAGAGCTCGAAGCGGCGGCCAAGGCCATCAAGGCGTCCTCCCCGGAGACCGCAGGTTTCGTGGCCCGCACCGGCAAGTCCGCCGCCGTCACCCAGTTCTCCAGCTTCCTGTATAGCTTCGGCGGCGACTTCACCGATTCCAGCGGCAAGTCCGCCGTCAACAGCGACGCCGCCAAGAAGGCCTACGCATTTTACGGCGGCCTGATCAGGAATTACGGCCCCGCCAACGTCAGCACCGACATGAGCTGGCCCGAGGCGATGGCAATCTTCACCCAGGGCAAGGCTGCCTTCTACACCGAGGCCGACTCGCTCTACAAGAACGCCACGGATCCGGCCAAGTCCAAGGTCGCGGACACGGTCGGCTTTGCCGCCCTGCCCGCCGGCCCGGCAGGTTCCAAGCCGTACAACATCCCGTCCTGGGGCCTGGCCGTGAACCAGGCATCGGGCAACCAGGACAACGCCTGGAAGTTCATCCAGTGGGCCACGAGCAAGGAACGCACCCTGGCCGCCCAGAAAGCCGGCGTTCCGGGACCCCGCGCCTCGGTCTGGGCTGACCCTGCCGGAACCTCCACCTACCCGAAGGACCTGGCCGAGGCCATCTCCGCCAGCGCCAAGAACGGCGTCGGCCACGACCGTCCCGAGGTTGTCACGGTAGGCAAGGCCCGCGAAATCGTGGGCGGACCGATCGTAGCGACCATCACCGGCGCGGACGCTTCCGCCGCCGCCGACACGGCCCACGAGGCCTTCCAGAAGTTCCTGGACAGCGAAAAGAAGTAGCGCACCGGGCGCACCACGCGCCGGCGCACTGCACAGCCGGGCCGACTCCGCGCCCGGCGCACCAAAACTGCCCGGCGGGGCGGCGGCCCCGTTGCCGTCCCGCCGCGGCCAGCTCTTCACTTCACCCCCAAACTCTTAGGTGAGCCATGTCTGTACTGACTCCATCCCGACCTGACGGATCCCGCAGCGCGCCTGCCCGCAGCGCCGGCCGTCCGCCCGGAGCGCGGGAGAACTTCTCCGCCTGGGCCAACCGGCACCGCAAGTGGCTGTTCGCGGCCCCGGCGATGATTTTCGTCGGCGTCCTGATCATCTTCCCGCTGGCCTGGACTTTGTACCTGAGCCTCACCGATTCGCAGGGCTCCGTCCGCGCCGCGTCCGAGTTCGTCGGACTGCAGAACTACGCGACAGTCCTGTCCGACGCCGAACGCTTCTGGCCCGCGGTCGGACGGACCCTGTCCTTCACCGGCGTCGCCCTGGTCTGCGAAGTTGTACTGGGCATGTGCATCGCCCTGCTGCTGTGGCGCCCCTTCCGCGGCGAAAAGTGGGTCCGCGTCGCCATCCTGCTCCCGCTCGTCGCCACCCCGGTGGCCGTCGGCATGATGTGGCGGCTCATTTTCGACCCCAACATCGGCTTCGCGAACCAGCTGCTCGGCATGGTGGGCATCCCCGCCCAGCCCTGGCTCTCCGGCCAGGACACGGCGCTGGGCACCACCATCTTCATGGACGTCTGGCAGTGGACCCCCATGGTGGTGCTGATCCTGCTCGCCGGCCTGACCTCCCTGTCCGAGGAGCCCGATGAGGCGGCCCGGATGGACGGTGCCAACGCCGTCCAGCGTTTCTTCTACATCACGCTGCCCCTTATGATGCCGACCGTGATCGTCGCCATCCTGCTCCGGGGCATTGACGCCCTCAAGACCTTCGATATCCTCTACGCCACCAAAGGCAAGGGCGGCGGATCCTTCCACGAGGTGGAGACCCTCAACGTCTACGCCTACGGGCTGAGCTTCGACTACAACCAGTACGGGCTGTCCTCCGCGGTGCTGATCCTGTTCTTCATGATCATCGTCGGCTCCATGTGGCTGCTGACCATGCGCAAGAAAGCTGTAAGCAAATGACCGTCCTGAATGAAACTGCACCCCAAACCTCCGCCCCCGTCACCCGGCCGGCCCCGCGCCGCCGCAAGCCTCTGGCCACCCGCGCTTACAAGGCCTTCCGCGTTGTGGCCCTGATCGCGGTCGTGCTGTTCCTGATCGCTCCGCTGTTCTGGATGCTGCTGGCCTCCTTCAAGACCAACGTGGACATCTACGACACCGGCAAGGCGCTGCTCTTCACCCCCACCGCCGAAAACTTTGCGAACGTGCTGCAGCGCAACAACTACTTCGTCTTCATCTTCAACAGCTTCTGGGTGGCCTTCGTCTCCACGGCCCTGTCGCTGGTCCTCGGCGTCCCGGCCGCCTACGCGATGAGCCGCTTCACCATGCACCGCTCCGCCCTGGTGGTCCTGATGGCCCGCGTCATTCCGGGCGTCTCCCTGCTGGTGCCCTGGTACTACGTCTTTTCCAACCTGAAAATGGTGGGCGGCTTCGAGGTGCTGATCCTCAGCCACATGTTCGTTGCGCTGCCGCTGATCGTCTACATCATGATGAGCTACTTCGATTCGATGCCGCTGGAGCTGGAGGAGTCCGCGCAGGTGGACGGGCTCACCCCGATCGGCGCGTTCCGCCGCATCACGCTGCCGCTCTCCGTCGGCGGCATCGCCACGGCCGCCATCCTGTCCTTCATCTTCTCGTGGAACAACTTCATGTTCGCCCTGGTACTTTCCGGCTCCAAGACCAAGACCCTGCCGGTCGCGATCTTCGACTTCGTCTCCTACGCGAGCATCGACTGGGGCGGGCTGATGGCGGCCGCCACCGTGGTCACCATCCCGATCATGATCATTGCGCTCTTCACGCAGAAGTACATCGTCTCCGGCATGACCGCCGGCGCGACCAAGGGCTAGGCAGCAGATGACACTCATCAGCAGGATTGAAACCTTCCTCGTCGCGCCGCGCTGGCTCTTCGTCCGGGTCGAGACGGACAGCGGCATCGTCGGCTGGGGCGAGGCCACCTGCGAGGGCCGCAGCGAAACGGTCCGCACCGCCGTCGACCAGCTTTCCGAGCTGCTGATCGGCAATGACGCGCTCCGGATCGAGGACCACTGGCAGGTCATGACGAAGGGCTCCTTCTACCGCGGCGGCCCCATCCTCGCCAGCGCCGTGTCCGGCCTGGACCAGGCCCTGTGGGACATCGCGGGCAAGCACTTCAACACCCCCGTGCACCAGCTCCTCGGCGGCCACGTCCGGGACCGGATCCGGATGTACGGCTGGGTGGGCGGCGACGAGCCCAACGAGGTGGCCGACCAGATCAGCGCGCAGCTGGAGGTCGGGCTCACCGCCGTCAAGATGAACGCCAGCGGCCGGATGAGCCCCATCGCCACGGTGGCGGAGCTCGACGGCGTCGTCCGCCGCGTCGCCGCGGCCCGCGAGGTTCTCGGGGAGCACCGCGACGTCGCCGTCGATTTCCACGGCCGCTTCAGCCTCGCCAACGCCCGGCGGGTGGCACCGCTGCTGGAACCGTACCGGCCCTTCTTCCTCGAAGAGCCCCTGGTCCCGGAAAACACGCACCTGCTGCGCGAGTTCACGTCCTCCACCACGACGCCGGTGTCCACCGGTGAGCGGCTCTACAGCCGGCAGGAATTCCTGCCCGCCCTGCAGGCCGGCATCGCCGTGGCGCAGCCGGATCTCTCCCATGCCGGCGGCATCACCGAGGTCCGCAAGATCGCCTCGCTCGCCGAAATCTACGAGGTCCAGCTGGCCCCGCACTGCCCGCTGGGACCGCTGGCCCTGGCCGCCTGCCTGCAGGTGGGCTTCGCCACGCCCAACTTCCTGATCCAGGAGCAGAGCATCGGGATCCACTACAACCAGGGCGCCGAAGTCCTGGACTACGTGGTGGACAAGTCCCCGCTGAAGTTCGTGGACGGCCACATCGAGCGGCTCACCGGCCCGGGCCTTGGCATCGAGATCGACGAGGCCGTGGTCCGCGCCGCGGACAAGCGCGGCCACGCCTGGCGCGGACCCGTCTGGCGGCACCCCGACGGCGCCTTCGCCGAATGGTGACGAGCGCCAACCTGGGCGCCGGCATGGTGAGCCCGGAGCAGGACCCGATGAAGGAGAACACCAGCATGGCGAACACCCTGACCCCCGAAACCCTGCTGGCCGGAATCCAGGCGGCGCGGCTCGTGGCGATCGTGCGCGGCACGGACGGCGCGGCAGCGGCGAAGGCGGCCCTCGCGGCGATGGAGGAGGGCTTCCGCTTCGTCGAAATTGCCCTGACGACGCCGGACGCCCTCGCGGCGATCCGCGAGGTCCGCGCGGCGGCGCCCGCGGGCTGCTTCGTCGGCGCGGGGACCGTCCTGACGGCCCAGGACGTGGACCACGTCGCCGAGGCCGGCGGGCATTTCATGGTGACGCCATCCCTGGCGCCGTCCATCGGCGAGTCGGCGCGTCTCGGCATTCCCGTGCTGGCCGGAGCATTGACCCCGAGCGAGGCCTACGAGGCCATGAACCGCGGCGCCACCGCGATCAAACTCTTCCCTGCCTCCATCGGCGGGCCGGGCTACCTCAAGGCCCTGCGCGATCCGTTCCCGGGTATCCCCTTCATCGCGGTCGGCGGCGTGGGGCTTGACGAAGCAGCGGGCTATTGGCAAGCAGGGGCCATCGCTGTCGGACTCGGCGGCCCGCTGTTCGGCGACGCAGGCTCGGGCGGCGGGCTCGCCCCGATGCGTGAGCGGGCCCGAAGTTTCGTAGCGCTGGCTGCCGACTACGGGCGCCGGATGGCCGTGGGGAGTCTGCGGTGACCGCCGCCGTCGAGGACGGTTCTGCCCTCCCGGCTGTCGATCTGCCAACTGTCGACCTCCTGACCTTGGGGGAATCTATGGTCTCGCTGCGCTCCACTGGGCCGCTGTCGGCCGGCGGCGGCCTGACCATGCACGTGGCCGGGGCGGAATCGAACGTGGCCGTCGGCGTCGCCCGGCTCGGCCACCGGGTCAGCTGGTCCGGGGCGGTAGGCGCCGATCCGCACGGCCAGTTCATCCTGCGCCAGCTGCGCTCCGAGGGCATCGGAGTGCAGCACCGCGAGGACGGCGCCCGAAGCACCGGCGTGATGTTCCTCGAACAGCGCACAGCCGATGTCACGCGCGCCTTTTACTACCGCGCCGGTTCCGCCGGCTCCACGCTTTGCCGGGAGGACGTGGACCGTGCCTTCACCGCGCGCCCCCGGGTCCTGCACCTGACCGGCATCACGGCGGCGCTGAGCTCGGACGCCCGGAAGGCCGTGGCATACGCCGCTGAGCGGGCCGCCGGCGAGGGCATCGTGGTCTCGCTCGACGTCAACTACCGCAGCAAGCTCTGGTCACGGGACGAGGCGCGCGCCGTCCTCACCCCGCTGGCGGGGCATGTGAGCATCCTGATCGCTTCCGACGACGAACTCGGGCTCGTCGCCGCCGATCCGCGCGCGGGTTCCGGCACCGAAACAACAGACGACGCCGAAACTGCGATGGCTGCCGGGCTCCTGGCCCGCGGCGTCCGCGAGGTCGTGGTCAAGCGGGGCGCCGCCGGTGCGGGCGTCCACACCGCAGACGGACGCTGGGAAACGCCCGCCGTGCCCGTCACCAGCATCGACACCGTGGGCGCCGGCGACGCCTTCACCGCCGGTTACCTCTCCGCCCTGCTCGACGGCGCAGACGTTGCCGGCCGCCTGCAGCGCGGCGCCCTCGCGGGAGCCTTCGCCGTCAGCACCGCCGGGGACTGGGAAGGCCTGCCCCGCCGGGATGAGCTGGCACTGCTCGGCGCCACGCCGGGCGGAACCACCCAGCGCTAGCGGCCGCCCCTCCCGCCACCCGCCATCCACCGAACTCAAACCGACACAGAAAGCCTGGACCTGTTGTGAAAATTGTTGCCGCGGAAGTCTTTGTGACCAGCCCGTCCCGTAACTTCGTCACCCTGCGGATTACCACGGAGGACGGGGTGACCGGGATCGGGGACGCGACGCTGAACGGGCGTGAGCTCGCGGTTGCCGCGTACCTGAAGGAGCATGTGGCGCAGCTGCTGATCGGCAAGGACCCGCACCGGATCGAGGACACCTGGCAGTTCCTGTACCGGTCCTCGTACTGGCGGCGGGGGCCGGTGACGATGGCCGCGATCGCCGCGGTGGACATGGCGTTGTGGGACATCAAGGGCAAGATGGCGGGCATGCCGGTGTACCAGCTCCTCGGCGGGGCGTCCCGGAACGGGCTGCGCGCCTACGGGCACGCCTCCGGCGCGGACCTCCCCTCGCTGTTTGATTCGGTCCGGGAGCACCTGGAGCTGGGGTACAAGTCGGTGCGGATCCAGACCGCGG